>DASQAX010000415.1:0-6901 GCA_035635535.1 Vicinamibacterales bacterium
AAGCCGGCGTGCATCGGCTCGTGCGCATTTCGCCGTTCGACCAGGCCGCGCGCCGCCATACGTCGTTCGCGTCCGTCTTCGTCTGGCCCGAGCTGCCGGAAGACGTCGACGTCGGCATCGACGAGAAGGACCTTCGCATCGACACGTACCGGTCGAGCGGCGCGGGCGGCCAGCACGTCAACGTCACCGACTCGGCCGTCCGCATCACGCACCTGCCGACCGGCATCGTCGTCTCGTGCCAGAACGAGCGCTCGCAGCACAAGAACCGCTCGCAGGCCATGAAGGTGCTGAGGGCGCGCCTCTACGACGTGAAGATGAAGGAGCAGGCGTCGAAGCTGGAGCAGATTGCGGGCGCGAAAAAGGAAATCGGCTTCGGCAGCCAGATTCGCAGCTACGTGTTGCAACCGTACCAGATGATCAAGGACCATCGCACCAAGATGGAGGTCGGCGACGTCAACCGCGTGCTCGACGGCGACCTCGATCCGTTCATCAAGACGTACTTGTTGAAGAAGGCGAGCGGGACGCTCGGCGCACCCGCGGCGGCCGATGAAGACTGACCAAAATGGCCGCGGAGCGGCGTTCGTGGTTATCACGGCGCTCGCGGCGCTCGCGGCAGCCGTGGCGCTCGCTCCTGCCCAGCAGCGCGGATTCAGCGTGTTCGAAGCGTCGATCTCCGACATGCAGCGCGCGCTGCAGCAGCATCGCGTCACCTCGCGCGAGCTGGTGCAGCAGTCACTGACGCGGATCGCGCTCTACGAGGATCGGCTCAACGCCATCATCTACGTGAACCCGCACGCGCTCGAAGAGGCCGACGCGCGCGATCGGGAGCGCGCGGCCGGCCGGGTCCGCGGGCCGCTCCACGGCATCCCGATTGCGCTCAAGGACAACATCCAGACGCGCGACATGCCGACCACGGGCGGCGCGCTGGCGTTCGCGGGGCTCGTCCCTCCCTACGACGCGACCGTCACGAAGAACCTGCGCGATGCCGGCGCCATCATCATGGCGAAGACGCAGCTGACCGAGCTGGCGAACTGGGTCACCGTCGGCATGCCCGCGAACTACAACAGCCTCAACGGCTACGGCATGAACCCGTACGATCCGCGGCGCGACCCGCGCGACGGCCTCGCGGATGGCCGTCCGGTCCTGACGACCGGCGGGTCGAGCTCCGGCGTCGGCACCGCGGTCAGCTTCTGGGCCGCGAACGTCGGCACCGAGACATCGGGGTCGATCCTCAGCCCGGCCAACCAGAACATGCTCGCGGGCATCAAGCCGACGGTCGGCCGCGTGAGCCGCTACGGGATCATCCCCATCACCGCGGATCAGGACACCGCGGGCCCGATGGCGCGCTCGGTGACCGATGCCGCCATCATGCTCGGCGTGCTCGAAAGCGCGGCGCCCGATCCGAACGATCCCGCGACATCGGCGTGTACGCCGCCGCCGGCGCACGACTACACGCGCGTCCTCGATCGCAACGCGCTCAGGGGCGCACGCATCGGCGTGCCGCGCGCATTCTTCTACGACGCCGTCACGTCGGGCGGCTCGCTCGTCGCGCGCGGCGGCCTGACGATGGAGCAGCAGCAGGTGATGCGGGATGCGATCGCCGGGCTGACGCGCCAGGGCGCGGTCGTCGTCGACCCGGCGGACATCCCGAGCATCGTCGATTGGGACCCGGCGCGGAACGTCCTCGACTGGCCCGTCTGTTCGGGACCGGACAACGCGAAAGGGAAGGACGCGAACTGCACCACGACCTACAAGTACGGGATGAAGCGCGACTTCGGCAAATGGCTCGCGCTGCTTGGCGACGCGGCGCCGGTCAAATCCCTCACCGGGCTTCGTGCGTGGAACGAGTCGCACAAGGCCGCGGGCACGCTGAAATACGGACAGTCGAATCTCGACAATGCCGACGAGACGGATCTGGTCGCGGACCGCGCGCGCTACGAAGCGGATCGGCGCAAGGACCTGCTGCTCACCGCGAAGCACGGGATCGACGAGGTGATGAAGGCGAAGCGCCTCGATGCGCTGCTGTTTCCCGCGCAGAACGGCAACGGCATTGCCGCGCGCGCGGGCTACCCGTCGGTCATCGTGCCGTTCGGCGCCGTGCCGAACAACGCGCCGCCGGCATTTCCGGCCGGCTTCGATCCCAGGCCGGCGCCGTTCGGCGTCACCTTCACCGGGATGCCCTGCAGCGAGCCCCGGCTGATCGCGTTCGCCTACGCCTTCGAACAAGCAACGAAGAAGCGCGTCCCTCCGCCCCTTTTTCCGTGACGGCGGGGCGGTCACGCCCCATCAGACATCGATTGATTCACTGAACCAAACGCCGCGCCGCGGCGTCTTGTCTACGAACGCGAGCTCCGATGCATGAGTGGACGAGCCGGCTGGCCGGCGACTTCGTGAGCGCGAACGAGGAGCTCGAACGGGAATTCGACGCCCGGCTCGTCGAATCGGCCCGGCTGGCGTTCCGCGTGGCGTTTTCGGTGCTCCGCCACCGTGAAGACGCCGAGGACGTGGCGCAGGATGCGTTCGCGAAGGCGCATCGACACTTTCGCCAGCTGCGCGATCCGGAGCGGTTCGAGCGGTGGCTGGTGCGAATGGTCTGGCGCATGGCGCTCGACCGCCGGCGCGGCGATCATCGCCGATCGATTCGGGAGGCCGAGCACGAGCGGACGCGGCCGCCGTCTTCGACCGACAACGCCGCCGACGAACGCGCGCGGATGCTGTGGGAGGCGATAGACGCGTTGCCCGACAAGCTCCGGCACGTCGTCGTGCTCGCCAGCATCGAAGGGCACGACCTCGGCGCCGTGGCGCGTCTGCTGGGAATTCCGCAGGGGACGGTGAAGTCGCGGCTGTTCCTGGCGCGGCAGCGAATCAAGGATCAACTGGCATGGATGAACGAGACCGCATCGATCGCGAAATAGACGCGCTGCTCGACGCGGAGCCGTCGCCCGACTTCGTGGCGCGCGTCCGTGCGGCGGTGGACGCACGTCCGATCGCCGGCTGGGGCTGGAGCACGGGGTGGCGATCGATGGCGATTGCGGCCTCGCTCGTTGCTGCCGTGGTGATGTTGTCGCTGTGGGGCGCGCGGGTGGCGCCGCCGCTTCCGCCGCGACCGATCGTTCCAGAGTTTGCCGCCCTGGAGCCGCCGCCCCCGATTGTCATCGAACCGATTACCATCGCGCCGCTGCTGACGGCGGACGCATCAGGAGAGCAACAGTGAAGACACGTGCCTATTCAGTCGTCGCCGCCGTGGCCCTCGTGATCGTCGCGGGCGTGACGCTGCGCGCGCAGGAGCAGTCGGCGCAGGCAAGCGCGAGCGCACAAGGTGCAGCCACCGCCGAACAGACCCGCGAGCGCAGGCTCGCGTCCATCGTTCCGCTGAAGGTCACCATCGTGCTGTCGAAGTATCAGGGCGAGAAGAAGATCGCCAGCGAGCCCTACGAGCTCTCGCTGCGCACGGACGGCAACAACGCCAGCATTCGCATGGCGACGCAGATGTCAGCGGAGCCCCCCCCGCCCGCGCCGCCCGGCGCCGCCAGGCCGGCGCCACGACCGAACCCGTTCACCAACATCGACTGCTCGGCCACCAGTCTCGACAGCGGGCGATACGCGTTGACCGTCACCATCGAGGATTCGTCGATCTACGAAGACAATCAGCGTAACGCGGACGGCTCGAAGACTGAGAGGACGCGGTCGGTCCGCATGTTCCGGACGACCAATGCGCTGGTGCTGAGGGACGGCCAGTCGACCGAGTTCACCGCGGCGACCGACAAAAGCAGCGGCGAGGGGATCAAGGCCGCCGTCACGTTGACCGTCGTCAAGTAGGGCGGCCCTTTGCGGGCCGCCAGATCCGCCGGATTTAATTCGACGCGGGTGCCACGGCGGGGACGACGTTCGCGCCCTGTGGCTGGGTGCCGTTGATGAACGCTTCGCGGTTACCGTTGTCGAGCGTGACGAAGATGATGTTCCCCGGCGCCTCGAAGTCGGGCGGATTCTTCCGGTCGGCGCGCGTGTCGATAAAGGCCTTCATGAAGTCCATCCAGATTGGCAGCGCCGCGACCGCGCCCGTTTCATTGCGGCCGAGCGGCTTCTTCTCGTCGTAGCCGACCCACACGCCCACCGTGATGTTCGGATCGAAGCCGATGAACCACGCGTCGGTGTATTCGTCCATCGTGCCGGTCTTGCCCGCGACCGGCCAGTCGAGGCTCTTTGCGGCCGCGGCCGTGCCGCGCAGCACGACCCCGCGCAGCAGGTTCGTCATGACGTAGGCGGTATCCGCGCGGACCGCTTCGTGCGGCTCCGGGCGGTTTTCCTCGATGATGTTCCCCTCGCGGTCCGCGATGCTGACGATCGAGTACGGCCGCATGCGGACGCCCTGGTTCGGGAACGCCGTGTAGGCGCTCGTCATGTCCCACAGCGTCTCTTCGACCGAGCCGAGCGCGAGCGAGAGATACGGCGGCATGTTCGGCGGCAGGCCGAAGCGGGCGGCGACCTTGATCACGTTGGCCGGACCGAGCTCGGCGAGCGCCTTCACCGCGGGGACGTTGCGCGAGTCTTCCAGCGCCCATCGCAGCGTGACCGGCCCCTCGTACTTGCGGTCGTAATTGAGCGGTTCGTACGGCGGCTGGTTCGGCCCCGGCTCGTACGAGACCGGCTCGTCGACGAAGATCGACACCGGCGTGTAGCCGCGATCGATCGCGGTCGTGTAGATGAACGGCTTGAACGACGAGCCGACCTGCCGCTTCGCCTGCGTCGCGCGGTTGAACTTGCTGCGCGCGAAGTCGAAGCCGCCCACCATCGCGCGCACCTGCCCGGTGCGGTTGTCGATCGCCAGCAGCGCGCCTTCGACCATCGGATCCTGTTCGAGCGCGAGGGTCTGCGGCACGCCGCCCTGGATGGCGCGCACCTCCACCTGCACGAGATCGCCGACCTTGAGGAAATCGACGGCGGCGGTCTTGCGGGTCCAGGCGAACGCCGCCTTCGGCAGCTCCGCTTCGTGCGTCCCGATGCGGACGCGCGCGCTGCCGTTGCCGCCCTTCGGCGCGACCGACGTGACGAGCGCGGGCACGATGTCGCCGGCGAGCATCGGCCGGTTCCAGCGGTCGGTCGTGAAGCGCTCGAGCGAGCGCTTCTCCGCGAGGATGTTGCGCGGCTTGCGGAACCCGCTGTGCCGCTTGTCGAGCCGCCGCAGCCCGCGATCGACCGCGCGATTGGCCGCGTCCTGCAGCTCCACGTCGAGCGTCGTCTGCACCTGCAGCCCGTTCTGATAGAGCGCGTCCGCGCCGTATTCCTGCTCGAGCGACTTCCGGATCTCCTCGACGAAGTACGGCGCCACGGACGGTTCCGGGCGCTGCTGTCCCTGCAGCACGAGCGGACGCTCCTGCGCGTCCTTCGACTCCTCCTCGGTGATGTAGCCCTCCTCCGCCATCCGCTGCAGCACGTAGTTGCGGCGCATCAGCGTCGCCTTCGGATTGACGAAGGGGCTCAGGCGGCCGGGCGCCTGGATGATCCCCGCAATCACCGCCGCTTCTTCCACGGTCAGGTCTTTCGCGGCCTTGTCGAAATAGAGGTGCGAAGCGGCTTCGACGCCGTACGCGCCGTGCCCGAGATTGATCTGGTTCGCGTAGAGCGTGAAGATTTCAGGCTTGGTGAAGCGCTTCTCGATTTGAATCGCGACGATCCATTCCTTGATCTTCCGTTCCGGTGAGATCTCGAACTTGCCGCCGGCGAGCTGATACTGCTGGAGGAAGACATTGCGCGCGAGCTGCTGTGTGATGGTGCTCGCGCCCTGCCGCTTGCCCGTGAGGATGTCCTTCAGCACGGTGATCGCGATGCGCGACATGCTCAGGCCGAAGTGCTGGTTGAACCCCGCGTCCTCGGTCGAGATGATCGCGTTGCGCAGGTTCGGCGAGATCTGGTCGTAGCCGACGACCAGGCGCCGCTCGGTCGCGAACTCGCCGATCGTCTGGCCGTCGCGCGCGAGGATGTGCGTGATGGTGTTCGGGCGGTAGTCGTCGAGCGCGCTGATCTCGGGAACGTCGCCCGCGAACGCGATGAGGACGCCGCCCAGCGTGCCGAGCACCGCCGCGATCACGAAAAGGAGGACCAGCCCGGCCTGCGCGACCCGCAGCGCCACGCGCCTCTTTGGCTTCGCGGGGTCTTGCTGTTCTTGCACTTCCTGTCAGTATAGCGAAGAAACGAAGCGGGTTAGCGGCGTCGTGCAATCCAAAATTGACTGCACTACACTCAGATTTAATAATAAGAACAGCCTAAAGTCAGGTCAGAGGGACGCGACGACATGAGCAAAATCATCGGCATCGATCTGGGCACCACCAACTCCGTTGTGGCCGTGATGGAGGGCGGCGAACCCGTCGTCATCACGAACCCGGAAGGAAGCCGACTCACGCCGTCGGTGGTGGCGTTCACCAGGACCGGCGAGCGCCTGGTCGGCCAGGTGGCGAAACGCCAGGCGGTGACCAACCCCGAGAACACGGTGTTCTCGATCAAGCGCTTCATGGGACGGCGGTTCGACGAAGTCAGCGAAGAAATGAAGATGGTGCCGTACACCGTCTCGGCCGCCGGCAACGACGTGCGCGTCAAGGCCCTCGACAAGGAGTATGCGCCGCCGGAGATCTCCGCGATGATCCTGCAGAAGCTCAAACAGGCCGCGGAGGAATATCTCGGTTCGCCGGTCACGAAGGCGGTCATCACCGTTCCCGCGTATTTCAACGACGCGCAGCGGCAGGCGACCAAGGAGGCGGGCAAAATCGCGGGCCTCGAGGTGATGCGCATCGTCAACGAGCCGACGGCGGCGGCGCTGGCCTACGGGCTGGACAAGAAGAAGGACGAGACGATTGCCGTCTACGACTTCGGCGGCGGCACGTTCGACATCTCGATCCTCGAAGTC
>DASQAX010000416.1:0-14429 GCA_035635535.1 Vicinamibacterales bacterium
GGCCCACGATCTGGATCGCCTGCTCCCGCTCTTTACCGACGATGTCGTGTACGAGGACGTGACGATGGGGGTGGTGAACCGCGGTCGCAGCGAACTTCGAGCGTTCGCTGAAGGGTTCTTCTCGGGCTTTCCCGACATCACCTTCGAACTGCGGTCCAGCGTGGCGAATGGCAGCAGCGGCAGCTCTGAATGGATCATGCGTGGCACGCATCAGGGTGATCTGCCGGGAATGCCGGCGACCGGCAAGCGGATGGAGGTGCGCGGCTCGTCGACGTTCGAATTCGACGGCACCAGGATTCGACGCTGCTCCGATTACTGGAACATGACGACGTTCCTCAAACAGCTCGGTTTGATGGCGTCGGTGTAGAACCGCTGCCGAACCCTTAGATCAGCCCGGCGCGCTTGATGGCGTGATAGCGGTTGACGAGCTCGATGCCGAGCCGCTCGGGCTCCGCGTCGACCATCATCGCGTCGCGCGCGGCGAGCCGCGCAAACGCGTCGCGCCGCGCCTGCTCGTACATGTGCGCGCTGGCGACCTCGATGGCGGCGCGCTGCCTGCCGAGCGGCTGCGCGATCAGTTCGCGGACGACGCGCTCCCGGAGGCTGGCCAGCAGCACCAGGTGCCGCGAGCGGAGCAGGCGGAGCGCATGACCGAGCTCGGCGCTGTCCTCGTCGCGGAAATTGGTGATCACGATGACGAGGGCGCGCTTGTGCTGCCTCCGCAGCAGTTCCTGCGCGGCGGCGACGTAGTCCGAATGCGTCGGCGTCGGCTGGACGCCGTACAGCTCGCCCATCAGCGCGTTGAGCGCATGGGTCCCCTTGCGCGGCGCGAACGCGCGCTCCTCTCCCGCCGGCGATCCGAACGTCAGCGCGCCGACCGCGTCGCCCTGTTTCAGCGCGACATACGTCAGCAGCATCACCGCGTTGAGCACCTGGTCGAAGTGCGTCGTGCCCACGGCCTGGTCGCGATCGTCGGCGCGCATGCGCCGCCCGCAGTCGACGAGGAACAGCACGCACTGGTCGCGTTCGTCCTGGAACTCGCGGACGATCGGCTTGCCGAGCCGCAGCGTCGCGCGCCAGTCGATATGCCGGACCGAGTCACCGGTGCGGTAGTCGGAGAGCTGCTTGAAGTCCGTGCCCTGGCCGCGCCGCTGGTACGTCTTGATCCCGATTTCCTGGAGACGCCGGTCGCCCGCCAGCCACGCGTAACGGGCGACCTGCGCGAAATCCGGGTACACGCGGCGCACCTCGGGTGTCCCGATCGTCTCCAGCAGCTCGCAGAGCCCCCAGCGCGACCGCACGCGAATATCGGCGGGCGCGAACGTGACTTCCCCGCGGCGGGTGGGCATCGCCATGTACGTGGTGGTCACGCGCGTACCGCCTCGCACGCGCAGGCGGACCGGCAGACCCTCGGTGGAGAGCGTCGCGTCCGCGTGGTCGTACACCTCGCACCGCCAGTCGGCCGATCCGTCGATCTCGATCGCGAGCTCCACCGGCTTCCGGACGCCGATCGCGAACGCCGACGGCAGTCGCCGCGTCAGGCGCGGGGAGGCGCGCCGCCAGGCACGGCGCGAAGCCGCATAGTCCCAGCCGCCAATCAGCGCGAGCGCTGCGAGCGCCGCGAGGGAGACGCGGACGGCCCTGCCCGGGTCGGCCCCGGCAAGCAGCGCCGCCAGCGCGACGACGCCGGCAGCGGCCACCGTCACGATGGCCAGGCGCGACGGAAGAAACGGGAGCCGGCGTCTAGACACGAGGCGCGGCAACGGTTTCGATGACGCCCGCCAGCAGATCGTTGGTCCTGCGGCCCTCGAGCAGCGCGTCCGGCGCCAGCGCCACCCGGTGGCGCAGCGCCGGCAGCGCGATGCGCTTGATGTCGTCGGGCGTCACGTAATCGCGCCCGTCCAGGAGCGCGGCCGCGCGTCCCCCGCGAACGAGCGCGAGCGCTCCGCGCGAGCTGGCGCCGAAGGCGAGGCCGGGATAGTCCCTGGTCGCCCGCGTCATCCGGACCGCGTACTCGACGACCTGCGCGTCGACCCGCTGCTGAGCGGCGAGCTCCTGCAGCTTCGTCACCGCGGCGGCGTCGAGGCACGGCGTCACCTGCGACAGCGGCAGCTCGTTGCCGGCCTGTGCATCGGTCGCCCGGACCACGACATCCACTTCTTCCGCGCTCGACGGGTACCCAATCTCGATCTTGAACAGGAATCGATCGAGTTGCGCCTCGGGCAGCGGATACGTCCCCTCGGTTTCGACCGGGTTCTGCGTGGCGAGCACCATGAACGGCTTCGGCACCGGCAGCGCGTGCCCTTCGAGCGTGACCTGGTATTCCTGCATCACCTCGAGCAGCGCGCTCTGCGTTTTCGCAGGCGCGCGGTTGATTTCGTCCGCGAGGAGCAGCTGCGTGAAGACCGGGCCGCGGACGACGCGCAGCTGGCGCGTGGCGGGGTCGAGGACCGCGTGTCCCGTGATGTCGGACGGCAGCATGTCGGGGGTGAACTGGATCCGTCCGTGCGCCAGCGCGAGCGCTTTCGCGAGCGCCCGCACCAGCAGAGTCTTGCCGAGGCCCGGCACGCCTTCGATGAGCACGTGACCCGAGGCGACGAGCGCGATCAGCACCTGCTCGATGACGGCCGACTGCCCGACCATCGCCTTGTGAATGCTGGCGCGGAGCGAGCCGACCATCGCGGCGGCTTCGTCGAGTGCGTGCAATTGACTAGTTTCCATGTGATGACCTTGCCTCGTTGACGATCAGGCGGCGCCGCGCGGTTTCGAGCAGCGCAATGGTCCCGCGCAGTTCGTGCGGATGGCGCGCCCCCGGGGTGAGCACGGCCGCCGCCAGCGCGCGCGCCTCGACGCCCGTCAGCTTGGCGACCGCGTCGGTGCGCGCTCTCGCGCGCAGCTCCGCGTAGCCCGCGACCCGCCGCCGCGCGGCCTCGTCGAGCGCGCGGACGGACGCGGCGTGCAGCGCCTCGCCGCCGCCATGATGCAGCGCGAAACGGCCCGTGCCGCGGATCTGCTCGGCGAGCGATCGCCGCGCTGTCGGGAACGGCGCGGCCAGCGGACCGAACCGGATGCCTCCGCGCCAGAGCAGGAACGCGACGAGCACCGCGGCCAGGATGACGACCGGCGCGCCGCGCTGCCACGTCAGCGCCAGCAGCGACGGGTAGTCGCCCTCCGACAGGAAGTGGACCTCGTCGCCCGGCCGGAGGGCGGCCGCCTTCACCAGCAGCCATCCATGATCGCCGTCGAACAGCCGCCGCGCGCGAAACGGATCGCCGTTGACGCTCGTGACGCTGCCGCGCCCCACGGGAACCCGGGCCACCTGTACGCCCATCTTCGCGTCGCGCAGCGTCCACTCCGCCGGCCGGCTCGTCTTTAGAAACCATTCGTCGTCGAAGTCGCAGAGCAGGCGCTCGTTCGCGGCGGCGGCCTCATGGACGGCCGGCTCCTCGTCGTAGCGCGAGCACGACTGGTCGCGCGTCGAGCGCTTGTCATCGGACTCGCGGTAGCCGTAGCCGATGCCCGACCACCTGCGGAATTCCGCGTTCGTCCTGACCGAGCTGTCGAGGACGAGCCGGCCGCCCGATTCGACCCAGCGCTCGAGCGCGCCGCGCCGCGCCGGGCTCAGGTCCCACGTCCACGCGGACAGGACGATGACCGAGGTGGGCGGCGGCACGGCCAATTCGAGGTCGCGCGTCGCGTGGGCGCCAAGCGCCTCGACGAATCGCTGTGCCGCGTAGGTCTGGTTCGTACGCGCCTCGCCGCGCGCGGGCAGCGGCACCTCGATATCCACCCACTCCGTGCGCGTCGCCACCCAATACCCGATGCCGGCACACACGGCCACCAGCAGCACGACCAGCATCGCTCGCCGCGTCATGCCCCGGCCTCCGCTGCGGCCGCCGCATCGAGCGCCGGCGCAAAGCCGTCGCACAGCCCGTAGACGACGGTCGTCTCGGCGGATTCGTGCCCGTAGACCGTCTGCTGCCAGAGCCGCACGAGGCGTGACACGTATTCCTGCCGTGCGCGATCGAGGTGCGTGGAGGCCAGCGCGAGGCAATCGCCTTCGGTGCTCGAGTCGCGGATGGGAACCCGGTGCGCGTGCGCGAGTCGTGAGAGCAGCCCGCGATACAGGAGCGCCAGCGCCGCTCGATGGTCGCCGCGGTCCCAGAGCCCGCGCGCGGCCGCACCGATGTCGTCCGGCAGCGATTCCGGCCTGATGTCGAGGTCCTGCACGTGCGTCGGCGCGACGAACTCGCCGGCGGCCGGCCGCGCGACGCGCGCCCGGACGACGCGATAGATGTAGGCGCCGAGCATTCCCGCCAGCACGACCGCCGCGCACCAGACCAGCAGGCGGGCGCCCTGGTCGAACCAGCGGAACAGGCCGACGACCCATTGGAGCCATGCCGGCGTGCCGGATGACCGCGTGGCGGAGGTTTTCCACTTGAGCGTCTTGATCGTCCGCGACGTGGCGAGATTCGGGTCGGCTTTCACCCTGGCGAGCGCGCGCGCGATGGCCGCGGTGTCGGGCGCGACAACGCCCCGAGGCGCCACGTCCGCCTGCGCCGCACCTGCGGCGGCCGGGGCCGCGGGCGTCAGCACGAGCATGCACACGACGACACGTGTGCCGATCATCTCAGTTCCCGAACGCACGGCGGAACTCCTGCTCGATGTCCCACGCCTCGAGGTCGGCGCGCCGGTTGAGGTACATCGCAAAGCCAGCGGCGACATAGAACGGTTCGACGATCAGTACCGCGAACGCGAGGCTGATGGGAAGCGTCACCGTGAGAAACGCGCTGCCCTCACCCGACAGCAACTGCATGAAGTCGGGCGCCATGCCGTGCGGCGCGAGCCAGAACATCAGCGACAGGAGCGAGCAGAACACCGCGGTCTCCGCCATGCTGAAGGCGTGCGTCATCATGAACGCCGCCCCAGCCGTTTTCTGGCGAATCTGGCGGACGCGTGCGCCGGCGCGGAAAATCGAGAGCCCCTCGAGCTGGTAGACCGGCTGCGTCAACGACCGCCACAGCGACAGCCGCCGTATCGTCAGCGTGAACAGCAGCTGACGCCACCAGACCTCGCGCTGCGCGCGCCAGAGATCGCCGACGGTGGTGCGCTGGCCGAACGCGGCGCGCGACAGCACGAACAGGATGGTGCGATCCAGCCACGGCTTCGACCACCAGATGACGAGGCCCGGCAGCCAGCTCGCGATCTCGAACGACGACAGCGCCAGGGCGAGCACGGGAACGGCCACGAGCAGGTAGCAGGGAAACACGGACCCCGCGGCATGCTGACACAGGCGCACGCCAAGGTCCGACGCCTCCGTCGGCGTGCGCGGGCGAAGCCGGACGGCGAGCGCGTCAACCTGCATGGCGCCCCTGGAGCGTGAGGTAGCCGAGCACGGCGAGCCAGCACACCGCGGCAACCCCGTACTTGACCGCCGGCGCAATCCACGTCGCCGACGACCAGAACGCTTCGATCCCGGCGGCGACGAGCAGCATGCCCGTCACGCCGTAGATCAGCACCATCGACTCGCGCGACGCCTGCACCAGCGATTGGCGGCGCGTGAGACGGCCGGGCGAGAGCAGCGCATGGCCCAGCCGCAATCCGGCGGCGCCGGCGAGCACGATGGCTGTCAGCTCGAACGCGGAATGCGTGGCGACAAACGAGTAGAAGGTCGACGACAGCCCGCGGCCCGTCAGATAGCCGGCCAGCGCGCCGCCGAACGCGCCGTTGTACGCGAGGAAGAACAGCGTGCCGAGGCCCGCAAACAGTCCGCCGGCGAAACACTGGAACGCGACACCCACGTTGTTGCGGATGTAGTAGCCGAACATCGTCCAGTCGGTGCGCGCCTCGCGCGTGCGTCCGATGGAGTCGGCGTCGGGCGAATACATCTGCTCGAACTGCGAGGCGGTGTCGGAGTCGACGACCGACAGGATCATCTCCGGGCGCGAATACACCAGCAGGCCGACGAGGATGGTCGGCAGGAGAAACGTCGCCGCCGCGACGGCCACGTACGCGCGGTGATTCCTCACGGCCGATGGGAAGTCGACGTTGATCAGCCGCCGCAGGCGGCCGAGGCCGAACTCGCGCTGCTGGTAGATCAGTTGGTGCGCCCGCGAGGTCAGCTCCTCCAGCGGGTCGACGAGGTACGCCGGATACGAGCGTGCGCGCGCGAGCGCGAGGTGCTCGCACGCCTGGCGGTACAGCGCCGCGGCGCGCGCGCCCGACGCGCGGCCGCGCCGCGTGGATGTCAGCGAACTGGTGGTGAGCGCGTCGAGCAGCGCCTGGAGCTCCGCCCAGTCGCCCTCGTACAGCTCCTGGAAGCGCAACGGCGTCATCATCGCCGGCCGAGCACCCACTGTGCGACGCCGAGCACCCGCCGCGTCACGACCGGCCCCGCCTGTCCGTCATTGCCCGCGACCACGGCGGCCAGCGCCGCCAGCTCGTCGAGCCGCGCCGGCGTCAGCCGCGGCGCGCGCGCGGCAAGCGCGACCAGCGCCGCCTGATCCTCCGGCGCGAGCGGACGCACCGGCATCACCGGCGGTCCTTCCTCGATCGCGGCGCGACGATCGGCGCGGCGCACGTGCACGACGAGCGTGCCGGCAGCCAGGTCGCCGAGCCGCTTGCTGTCGCCGCGCGTCAACATGCTCACGACGCCGAAGCCGAACGCCAACGGCAGGAAGTCGGCGACGCGCAGCAGGTTTCTCGTCATCGACGCCGCGGCGGTGATCGGCAGGCCGTTGTCCATGACGACCTTCAGGCCGAAGGCGCGCTTGCCTGGCGTCGCGCCCGCGGCGCTCAGCTCGAACAGGACGGGATACAGCCACTCGAGCACGAAGATCAGGATCAGCCAGAACGCGACGCCGATGCCGCCCAGGAACGGGGCGACCATCGCGAAGGCGTTGATCGCGGCGAGCCGGATCAGCCAGTCCACCATGAACGCGTAGTAGCGCGCGCCGAGCCCCGCCGGACGCAGCTCGAGCAGGATGCCTTCGGGCGTCTCGCTGGCGGCGACCGTATCGAGAACGTGGCGCCGGACGGTGGCGCGATCAGGCTTTGACAACGATCGTGTCGGCGATCTTGTCGTGCAGGCACTGCCGCTGCTCGCCGAAGATGAACAGCAGGTCGATGAACCCGTAGAGCGGGATGATGCTGAGCGCCCCGTTCACGAGGTTCCGCAGGAAGAAAATGCGCGCGAGCGTGGTGGGCGAGCCGTCGGTCCGCACCACCTTGATGTTCAACGCCTTCTTGGCGATCGACTGCCCGTTGCGCCGCACGAACACGATCGTCATCCAGCACCAGATGATGAAGCCGATGGCGCTGACGCCCAGGCCGGCGGCCATGGCGCCCGTCATCCTGAATGGCGCGGGATTGGTCGCGCCGCCGGCGATCCCGCCGATGACGGCGCCGATGAAGAACGGCGAGTAAATCATCGCGCCCGCGATGATGCCGTCGAGGATGGCGGCCGCCAGCCGGGTTCCACGTTCGGCTGCGACGTGCCCGAGACGTGGATCGACGACGTCCGCGACGGTGGCCTGCGGCGGCGCGTAGGGGTTGCTCATGGTGCGGTGCTCCTTGCTGGGTCCCGGTTACATCAGTGAACGTGGCGGGCAACCGTGATTATCGGCAGCGCAACGGCGGAAATTTAGCGAAAGAGGGCGGTCGCCGGCAAGGCCGCACGGAGTTGCCCGGAATTCCGCCGGTTTATGCGTCTGAAGCCTCGCCTCGCGGACCCGGCGTGTTCGGTTCGCCCTCCTCCGTCGTTATGTAGGCAACAGGTCCATCCAGTACAAATGGGGCCCGACGACGATCTTCGGCTGGCCGCGCGCTTCGACGTCCCGGTGCTGGTCACGGCGGGCAGCCGCCGCCAGCGCAATGCGTGCGCGCGTCTCATTCACGACGGCGGCGGCTACGACCGGCCGTTCGTCACCTTTTCCGTCGGCGATCCGGGCGCAATCGTCGAGAAGTCGAGCGGGTCGTGGCGCGTCTACGACCGGGAAGACGTCGTCCTGCGGCGCCAGTTCGAGCTCGCGCGCGGCGGCACGCTCTTCGTCGACGACATCGCGCTGCTGCGCGAGGCGACCCAGGCCCAGCTCCATGCCCTCCTCGAGGAGCGCCTCGGCCAGGTCGCTTCGGCTCGTCCCGCCGGCGGCCGCGTCCGCGTGGTCGCGGGCGCGAGCCGGCACCTCGACGCGGAACGGCAAGCGGGCGCGTTCTGCACGTCGCTGTTCTATCGCCTCAACATCATTCACATCGACTTCATCGCGCACAGCGCCCGTGTTAGGAGCTCGCCGCCGCGATGCGCCGGTGACGTGCCTAGAACTCCAGGTGCGTCTGGGCGAGCAGCCGCCGCTCGAGCAGTTGAGCGTTGGCCGTGCGAATGACTTGCTCGAGCGTGACCACGATCCCCAATCGCCCGCGTCCCACCGGGCTCCAGTGCGCGCCGCCGAAGCTGTAGCGGCGCCTCGAGTCGCTGTCGTCGGACCGGTCCGGGTCGAAGAAGTCCACGCTGCCCACGCCGGCCCATCCCGTCGGACCCTGGCGGACCTCGCCGAAGAACGACAGGCCGCGGCGCTCGACGTCCCTGGCGATGAACGGGTTGTCGGTGGCGGTCAGGTACTGCGCCGTGGCGACGACAAGGGGCTGCTCGTAGCTGCCCATCACGATCGCCACGTTGCGCGGGCGGTCCCTCGCGTACCAGCCGTACGAGTAGAAGCCTGAGATGCTCACTTTGCTTGCCGCGCCGGCGTCGGCGAAGGGACGTACGGTGGCGCGCCCCTGCACGCTCTTGTATTTGTCCGCTTCCGCGCGTCCATACCCCTCGCCGTTGTACACGCCGACGTGAAACTCCGCGCGCTCGCTTCTCGCCCAGACGCTCGCGCCCAGGTCGCTTGGCCCTGGAATCAGCCCCTGGCGTTCGGCGAACATGGGCCCCTGCACGCGGTACCGGTTGATGGATTCCTCGAACGTGAGCCAGGGCGTCTCGTGCATGCCGAAGACGACCGAGGTCCGGTCGTTCACGTTGGCTTCCAGGTACGCGTATTCCAGGCGCAGCGCCATGTTCGTCGCCAGGCTCGCGTCGGTCGTCGGCCGCACGTCGGGCGTGAACCGGGCGCGCACGCGGTTCGACAGCCGCGCGTGAACGTCGAAGTAGCCGCGGGTGACGTCGAACGCGTTGTACCCGTCCGATTCGTGCAGTTCGGCGGCGTACTGGAGGAACGAGACGACGCCGAACGTCACGACAGGTGGCGCGCCGGCTGGCGGTGTGGCCGCGGCGCCTTGCGGTTCCTGGGCCAGCACCGGACAGGCGAGGCACAGCCACACGATTGACGTCAGGCCGAATCGATTCACGCGCTTCTTCGGATGCATGTCAGGACCTAGAAAATGGCCGGCGCGCCGGCCCGGAAATCGCCGTTGAGGATGGGGATCGAGTTCACGCCGAGCCACTGGTCGAGCACTCGCGCGTATACGGATCGGAAGTCGGTCTCGTAACGAACGTCACCGGAGTTGTTCTCGAGCGTGGGACTGCCCGGCGCGAGCAACGCCGCCGTCCCGTGGAGGCCGCCTCGCACCATGCCGCCCATCGCCATCATCACGCCGGCGGCGCCGTGATCGGTGCCGCCGCTGCCGTTCTCGGAGATGCGGCGGCCGAACTCCGAGAAGACGATGACGGTCGTGTCGTTGATCAGTCCCTGGTTGCGGACGTCGCTGTAGAACGCCCAGAGGCCGTCGCCGAGTGTCCCCATCAGGTTGCTGTACGCCGCGCCGCCCGCCGCGCCCTGCTGGGCGTGCGTGTCGAAGCCGCCGGTCTGCACCCAGTACACGCGCGAGCCGATGCCGCGGACGATGGCGCCCGCGACGGTCCGCAGCGCGAGGCCGAAGCCGGTGTTCGGGTACGCGATCGTCGGCGTGTACGACGTCGCCTGGGCGACGCGGTCGAGCGTCTCGAGCGCCGCACGGCTCGTGCTGTTCACGAATGCCAGGTGCGGACGGCCGGACGCCGGGTTGGCCGACATGATCTGCGCGGCCGACCGCTCTTCCAACGCGGCCGAACCGCGGTTCGGGCTCGCGTACGTGTAGGTGGAACCGTTCGGAATCGCCGGGACGCCGGTTTGCCCGGAGAGGAGCGCGCGCGGCGTCTCTCCGGAGGTGTTCCATGCCGCCAACGCGTCAGCGGGTCGCGGCAGCGTATCGAGATAACGACCGAGCCAGCCCGAGCCGGTTGACGACTGCGGGTTTGCGGTGCCCCAGATGTCGGTGGCCTCGAAGTGCGAGCGGCTCGAATTCGCGTAGCCGGTCCGCTGCACGACAGCCAGCCGCCCCTCGTTGAAGACGTTCCAGAGGCCGCCCAGGCGCGGATGCAGCCCGAGCGGCCGTCCGCTGGCGTCGGCTCCCACCTGCAGCACCTGTCCCGCGGGGATCGCAATCGTCGGACGGCGGCTGTAGTAGTTCGCGTCCTGATAGGAGATCAGCGTGTTGAGCGCGTCGTTGCCGCCGCCAAGATAGACGACGACGAGGCGGCGCGACGGCAGGCCCTGTGCCTCGGCGATCGCGCTGAGGAACGCAGGCGCCGCGAGCCCGAGTGTGACGGTGGCGACGCCGTCGCGAATGAAGAGCCGTCGAGAGATACGCACGTCGCAGCCTCCTACACGAGTTGGTATTCGGAGGAGCCGACGAGGAGTCTCGCGAGTCCCGCGGCCCTGGTGTTGAGTTGCGCGGCGCTGCCGGTCCAGTTCCCGCCGGCGACCAGGTACGACATCAGCGCCTGTTGCGGCGTCGCGTCGAACGGCGCCGGCGTCACGCGTTCGAGCATCGCCGCGAGCAACGCCTGCGGCGTGCCGCCATCGGACTCGAGCGCGACCGCGAGCGTCTCCTTCTGGCTCGCCGCGAGCGTGGCGGCGAAGTTCGCGCGCGCCAGCATCGTCCCCGTCGAGAACCACCCGGCCCCGACCGGCCATCCGCCCACGTTCGGCGGCTCGAAGAGCAGCTGGCCCATGTTGGCCAGCGGCGAGCGGACCTTGTCGAGCGAAAGGCCCTGCCAGCCCACTTCCTTGATCGCCCGCGCGACGAATTCCGTCGGCCATGCATACCGCGCGTATTTCATCGACGGCTGGGTGAACCACGGCGAGGTCAGGACGTACCGGACGACGGGCCTGATCTCGGTGCGGTTCTGGAGGTAGACGGCGGCGGCGCTGTCGAGGAAGGCGGGGTCCGGCGGGTGAATTTCGCTGATGAAGAAGTTCCAGAACTTCCGGGCGAGCCGGCGCGCGGTTTCCGGATGCACCGCCAGTGCGGTGATCAGGTCCATGCCGTCCTGCATGCCAGCAGACTCGCTGCGCGCCGGGATGGTGCGGTTGCCGCCGCCGTAGATCGGAAACGAGAATGTCTTCGCGCTGGTTTCGTGTTCGTCCGCGTTGTAGGCGAACTCCTGGTACGAGTTCATGTCGCCGCGGCCGTACCCCACCGATTCGCGCAGGTTCCAGCCCGTGAACACCCGCGCGGCCGCGTAGACGTCCGACTCGGTGTAGTTGCCGACGCCGACGGTGAACAGCTCCATCACCTCGCGGCCGAAGTTCTCCTGCGGCTTCGACCTGGTGTTGAACTGGCCGTCGAGCCACACCACCATCGCGGGATCCTGGGCGACCTCGAACAGGAGGTCGCGATAGTTGCCGAGCGCGTGCTGGCGGAACAGCTCGATCTGACCCTGCGGCCCCCGCAGCCCGCCGGGCTTGTACGCGAGCATCTTCGCCGCCTGCAGGTTGCCCGAGTCCGCGGCCAGCTTGCTGTAGGCGGTGGCGAAGTGGTTGTGCCAGAAGAGCGCCATCTTCTCCTGCAGCGGGCGCCGCGTGTGGATCATGCGGAACATCCAGCGCTGTCGCGCGTCGTCGATGTCGATGTCCGGCGCGAAGAGGTCCTTCGAGGTGACCCTGGCGTGGTCGGGCCGTCCGATGCGCGCGTCGACGTCGTCCGGCCGCCCTTCATAGTCGACGAGATGCGCGATCGCGGCAGCCGTCGACATGTCGCGGAAGGTCTCGGCGTCCGCGGCGCTCGCGCCGAAGCCGGCGCGGCGGAGCAGGTGATCGATTTCCGGATTGAGTTGGGCCATGGCGGTCAGATGGCGATCGTCACGACGCCGTCCGCGAAGCTGGCGGGGAACTGGCGCAGCGACGCGCGTGCGGGCCCGGCCAACACCTGGCCGTTGCGGTTGTAGCGCGACCCGTGGCACGGGCACACGTATGCGTTGCCGTCCGCGCCGGTGATGGTGCACCCCTCGTGCGTGCAGGTCGCGTCGATCGCCGTGAACGCGGTCGTGCTCGTGCGCGAGAGCAGGAACACGCCTGCGATGGATTCGATCAACGCGGCGCCGCCGACGTCGGCGAGCGCGGACCCGGCGACGGTGACCTGCACGGCGGAGCCCGCGAAGCGGCCGGAGAGGACGCCGAGCATCGAGGCCGTTCCGCTCGGCGACGTCGGTGACGACCCGCCGCAGGCGGAGAACAGCGTCGCGAGCGTGGCGCCCGAGGCGGCCTGGCAGGCGCCGGAGCAGAATCGTCGTCGTGAGACGTGCGTGTTCGTGTCTGACATCGCCGTGATCCTCGTGAGGCCGTGTCGGGGTGGCCGAGGACCAACTCGGCAATATCGAGGCCACGTGGAAATGCGCCTGTTTTTCGTGAATCAGCCGCCGGCGGCGGGCACGGGCGGATCCAGACTGGGGGCGGGACGTGTGATTTCGTAAGCGTAGCGACCACGACGCCCACGACGCCTGGCAGCAGCGCGAGGACGATTCGGAGTGCCTGGCCGATCACGCGGACTGACGCGTTAGAGATGCAGCAGCCTCTTCGCGTTTCCTCTCAGGATGCGGTCGAGATCGCCGGCTGACAGCTTCAGCTGTTCGACGAACGAGTTCGGGTATTCGATATCCCTCGCGGCGAAAAGATCCGTACCGATCACGATACGGTCCGAACCGACCTCGCCAATCAGGAAGCGCAGTGCCTCGGGGTAGTAATTGAGATAGTCGTAATGGAAGCGCCGGAGGTACTCCTTGAATGGGCGCTCCGCCTTCAACTGCGCGGACCCCATGTGAAAGAAGCCATGCTCGACGCGCGCGAAGATGAACGGGAATGCGCCTCCGCCATGTGGCAGCACAATCTCGAGCCGCGGGAACTTGTCGAGCGTTCCGGTGGTGATGAACTTGAGAGCCGTGGTGGCGTGCTCGAACGTGAACCCGAGCCAGTTGGTGACACTGGGTGGGCCGACCAGGCGTGTGCTGTAGAAGTTCGCTTCACCATCGAGGGGATGGAACAGCAGCGGATACCCCAATTCCTGGCATCGCGCGAGGATCGGCTCGAACGCCGGCTCGAACAGGTAATCGCGCTGCTCGATGGAATTCGGCAGGTGAACCGCCCGCATCCCGGGCTTGCCCGCGACGCGGTTCAATTCCTTCAATGCCATCTCCGGGTCGCGGATGGGCATCGCGATGCCGGCCACGAAGCGGTCCGGGTAGGCCATATGCGCTTCGACAGCGGCATCGTTGACGATCTGCGCGAGGCGGACGCCCTGCTCCGGAGTCGCCCACTGCCACGGCATGCCGCCGGACAGCGTGAGGACGTGCATCTGCAGGCCATGCTCGTTCATCCACGTGACGCGTTTGGCGAGGTCGAAATCCAACGGGAAAGGATTGGCCGGCGCCGGCCGTCCCATTTCGACCTGGGCCCTCGTGTAACGCTCGGGAGCCCAGTGCGTGTGCATGTCGATCGAGACAGGCCGAACGGACGCAGGGTTCGCCGGACGCGCGTCCCAGGCGGGTCGCTCCTGGGCGAAGGCTGTGCGAACGCTCATGCCGAGCGCCGCGCCTGCTCCGACACCCAGCTTCAGGAACCCACGACGGTCCAGCGTCTGTGAATGTCTGTTCTTCATACGGTCCTCCGCGCGCTCGCCATTCTAGGCGTGTTTCGTCGGCGCGGACTATGGGAGTTGAGTCCACACAGGATCGCGGTGGCGAATAATCCCACTCGACGGAGTCGCCACAGTTGAATGGCTGCAAACGGCCCCGCCGTCAGAATGACCAGCCACGCGGCGATCGTGGCAAGGCCGAGCGTGCCCGATCGGACGAGGACGTCAAGTCCTCCTCGGAGGGCAAACTGCAGGATGAACGGGCCTGTCAGCGCGACCGCCAGTCCAGTCACAACCGCTATGGTGCGAAGGACGATCCTCATTGAGCGAAGCGAGCGTTGCGCATTCAGAAACGTCCCCGTGCGCGCTCCTTCTGCGGCAGCACTTCGAGACAGGTCGTCCACCAGCCGGAGAGGATGGTCTCGATGAACTCGCCGGGCAGCCGTTCGGCGTCCATGTCTGCCGCGAGCGCCTCGTGGTCGTACTGGACGGGAATGAATTCCACGTGGACGCTCTCACCGACCGTGAGCAGCGCGTAC
>DASQAX010000417.1:0-9174 GCA_035635535.1 Vicinamibacterales bacterium
CAAGTTTCCCGGTGGTCATAGGGGCAGGGTTCCACCCGTTCCCATTCCGAACACGGAAGTTAAGCCTGCCACCGCCGATGGTACTGCATGCGCAGGTGTGTGGGAGAGTAGGTCGCTGCCGGGATTAATTCTTCGACGGGAAAGCCTGTTGTGATTCGTCACAACAGGCTTTTTCCTTGTACGCCGCGATGAACGTCGTCTACTCGCCCCGGTATCACGTCGACATCGGCGCCCACGTCTTCCCCACCCGCAAATATCAACTCGTGCACGCACGCCTCCTCGAGGCGGGCATCGTGACACAGGCCGACGTCATCGACCCCCAGCCGGCGTCGTGGGACGACCTGGCGCTGATCCACACGCGCGAGTACCTCGAGAAGATTCGTCACGGCACGCTGACGCGGGACGACCTCGCGCAGCTCGAGCTGCCGTGGTCGCCGGAGATGGTGGAAGGCTTTCGCACGATGGTAGGCGGGACGATCGAAGCGGCGCGCCACGCGGTCGCCCACCGCGCCGTCGTCGCGCACATCGGCGGCGGACTGCACCACGCGTTCGCCAACCACGGCGAGGGTTTCTGTCCGTTCAACGACGTCGCCGTCGCCATCCGCGTTCTCCAACGCGATGGCGAACGCGTCGAACGCGCGGCGGTGATCGACCTCGACGTGCATCATGGCAACGGCACCGCGTTCCTCTTCGAATCCGATCCGCGCGTGTTCACCTTCTCGATGCACCAGCAGCACAACTATCCATCATGGAAGCCGCGGAGCTCGCTCGATGTCGGCCTCGCGGATGGCACCGGAGACTCCGAATACCTGCAGGCGCTCGAGGACGCGCTGCCGAAGGTGATGGCGTCGAACCCCGACTGCCTCTTCTATCTCGCCGGCGCTGACCCGTTCGAACACGATCAGCTTGGCGGCCTGCGGCTGACGCGCGACGGCCTGCGGGCGCGCGATCGGCTCGTGATCGAGCTGGCGCGGACAACCAGCCTGCCCCTGGCTATCGTGCTTGCGGGCGGCTATGCGCGGTCGGTCGACGACACGGTCGCCATCCACGCCGCGACGATCGCGGAAGCAGCCCGAGCTGGCCAGGCCGGGTCCCTTCGGGCTGGGTAGGGGTAGGCCGGGTCCTTTCGAACTGGGTAGGCAGGGTCCTTTCGAACTGGGTAGGCCGGGTCCTTTCGGACCCGGCAGAACCTGTCAGCGGTTCACCATCCGCATGCCCATCTCGGGGTAACGCGTGCCGGCCGCCATCCCCGCCGGCAGCAGCGAGTCGATCTCCCTCAGGTCGTCCGCAGCGAGATGGATGCTGACGGCCGCCGCGTTCTCCTCCAGCCGTTCGCGGCGCTTCGAACCAGGAATGGGGACGATGTCGTCCCCCTGTGCGAGCACCCAGGCCAGCGCGAGCTGCGCGGGCGTGCACCCTTTTCGCGCGGCGACGCGCGCGACGCGCTCGACGATCGCGAGGTTCTGCCGGAAGTTGTCGCCCTGGAACCGCGGGTTGTTCCGCCGCCAGTCGTCGGGCGCGAAGTCGTCGGGCGACGTGTAGCGGCCGGTGAGGAATCCGCGGCCGAGCGGGCTGTAGGCGACAAAGCCGATGCCCAGCTCGCGACAGGCGGCGAGCAGGCCTTCCTCCGGATCGCGCGTCCACAACGAGTACTCGGTCTGCAGCGCGGTGATGGGATGGACGGCGTGCGCGCGGCGCACCGTCGCGATGCTCGCTTCCGAGAGGCCGAGGTACCGGATCTTTCCGGCCTGCTTCAGCTCCGCCATCGCACCGACCGTCTCCTCGATCGGGACCGTCGCGTCCACCCGGTGTTGGTAGTAGAGGTCGATCGTGTCGACGCCGAGCCGCTGCAGCGACGCGTCACAGGCGCGGCGCACGTAGTCTGGCGAGCCGTTGATGCCGAGAAACGCGCCGTCTTCGCCGCGAACGTTGCCGAACTTCGTCGCGAGCACGACCTCGTCCCGGCGGCCGCGAATCGCGCGGCCGACGAGGCGCTCGTTGGTGAACGGACCATAGATGTCGGCAGTATCGAGGAAATTGATCCCGAGTTCGAGCGCGCGATCGATGGTCGCCACCGACTCGGCATCGTCCCGCTCACCGTAGAACTCGGACATCCCCATGCAGCCGAGGCCGAGGGCCGAGACCATCGGCCCTGCGAAGCCGAGCTGTCGCCTGCTCATGGTCATCGTGCGACTCTAGCCGATCTTCGACGCTCGGCAGCGGCGCGATCTGTATCAATGGGCACGCTGTATGTCCCCGATTTACATACCTTGCGCGACGATTGACACGCGTGCTCCACAATCGCCATCACGACCGCACCGGCGGTGGTTTGGCGCCGCGTGCCGGCCGACGGCCAGCTCCCCGTGGGTTTCGCCCGAAATCCGTCGACCAGCGCACAACAGTAAGCGCGCCTGATCGCAACGGCCGACCTTGAAGGGCCGTCAGTGGTACCCGTGTTGCCGAACGTGGACGCGGAGGAAGGAATGTAGGCGTTACACGGTAGGCCCTCACGCCTGACGTACGGCTCTCCCCGCGCCGAAGCGTCCATGACCAACTCACAGCGTCAACGCGCGCGCAGCGTGATTCCGATCAGCTGCGCCCTGGTCCTCGTTTGCGTCGTCGTTATTTCCCCCCCGCTCAACGCACAATCGCTTCCCTCGCCTTGGGTCGCCGGCGACGTGGGCAATCCTGTCTCTCAAGGATCCGCGGCGTTCAGCAACGACATGTTCCGCGTCACGGCGGCGGCCGGAGATATCGGAAGCGATGCGGATCGGTTCACGTTCGTCCAGCGCACGCTCACCGGTGACGGCGTCATCGTCGCGCACCTGCGCGCGGCGCAGAACGGCGACGCGCTCGCCAAGGCGGGCGTGATGATCCGCGAGTCGCTCGATCCGCAGTCGGCGCATGTCTTCGCGCTCTCGACCGGGTCTGGCGCCGTGCGCTTCCAGCGGCGTCGCGTCGCCGGCGGCGGAACCGTGCGCACCAGCGCGCGGACCGTCGCGGCGCCGTGGCTGAAGGTCGAGCGGCACGGCGCGACCTTCACCGCATTCCGTTCCTCCGACGGTGCGACGTGGCGGGAGATCGGCACGGACATCATTCCGATGGCCGACACGGTGCTGGTGGGCCTGGCGGTGACCAGCGGCACCGCGCCGACGGCGACGGCGGATTTTTCGACCGTATCGGTCACCGAGACCGCCCAATTGGCGGCGGCCGCTCCGCCGGCCGGCTGGTCGTCGGCTGACGTCGGTCTGCCCGCGCTCGCGGGATCGGAACAGGAGAACGCCGGCACCTTCTCCGTGAGCGGCGGCGGTGTCGACGTCGCCGGCGTTACGGATCAATTCCACTATCTGTACAAGCAGGTCAGCGGTGACGTGAACATCGTCGCGCGGGTGACCGCGGTGCAGCTCGTGAACGCGGCGAGCAAGGGCGGCGTGATGATTCGCGACTCGCTGACGCCCAACGGGGCGCACGCGTCGATGTTCCTGACGGCCGGCAACGGACCGGCGTTCGTGCAGCGGGCGGCCGCGGGAGACGTCGCAACCACCACTCCGAGCGGCACGGCGGCCGCGCCGTACTGGCTGAAACTCGAGCTTCGCGCGGACACCGTCACGGCGTTCCAGTCGGCGGACGGCCTCACGTGGGCGATGGTCGGCGCGGTCAGGCTCACGCTGCCGTCGCCGTACTACGTCGGACTCGCGGTCAGCAGTCAGGATGCGCAGAGCCTGGCGACCGCGACGTTCGACAACGTCCTGATCGGCGCGCCGAGCGCTCAGAACCAGCCGCCGACGATCTCGTTGACGGCCCCGGACACGAGCATCACGTATACGGCACCCGCCACGATCACGATCGCGGCTGCCGCCGCCGACACCGACGGCACGATCAGCAGCGTCGACTTCTTCGAAGGCGGCACGCTGCTTGGCTCGAAATCCACCACGCCGTACTCCTTCACGTGGAGCAACGTCCCGCAGGGCCTGTACACCCTTACCGCGGTCGCCCACGACAATGGCGGGGCGGCGACGACCTCGGATGCCCGATCCGCCAGCGTTCAGGCGCAGGCGAACCAGCCTCCGACCGTGTCGATGACGAGTCCGGCGGATGGCGCCGTCTTTACCGCGCCCGCCACCGTCACGCTGTCGGCTGACGCGGCCGACCCCGACGGCGGCATCGCGCGCGTCGATTTCTTCGCCGGCTCCACGCTCGTCCGAACGGCGACCACGGCGCCCTACACCGCCACATGGAGCGGTGTCGCGTCGGGAACGTACACGCTGACGGCGGTCGCGACGGACAACGCTGGCGCGACGACCACCTCGGCGGCGCGAACGATCACGGTCAACCAGCGGCCGACCGTCTCGCTGACGGCGCCCGCGAACGGCGCGACGTTCAACGCTCCCGCGACCATCGTGATCAGCGCGAACGCGTCCGACGCGGACGGGACCATCACGAAGGTCACGTTCTCGGCCGGTTCGACGGTCATCGGGACCGACACGTCGAGCCCCTACAGCGTCACATGGAGCAACGTGCCGGCGGGCACGTACACGCTGAGGGCGGTGGCCACTGACAACCTCGGCGCGACGAGGACCTCGGGCACGCGGACGATCACCGTTGCGAACACCAATCAGCCTCCTTCGGTGTCGCTGACCAGCCCCGCCGCGGGCGCGACCTTCGCGGCGCCGGCGACGATCACCGTCGATGCCACCGCCTCGGATACCGACGGCACCATTGCGAAGGTGGACTTCTTCGCGGGCAGCACGCTGATCGGATCCGACGCGACCTCGCCGTACAGCGTGACGTGGAACAACGTTCCCGCTGGTTCCTATTCGTTGACGGCGATTGCCACCGACAACGGCGGCGCGTCGATCTCGTCGGCCGCGAGGACGGTGACGGTGACTGGCACGGGGTTGCCGGCGCCATGGACGGCGGCCGACATAGGAACGCCGTCGCAGCCCGGCTCGACGCAGTATGCGAATGGGACCTACACGGTGCGGAGCACCGGGGAAGTGGGCGGGACCGCGGACCAGTTCCATTTCGTCTATCAGCCGATGACCGGCGATATCGACATTCGCACGCGGGTGGCGTCGATTGAGGCGGTGCAGCCGTGGAGCAAGGCCGGCGTGATGGTGCGCGAGACGCTCGCGCCGGACGCGGTCATGGGCATGATGTTCATCAGCGCGTCGTCTGGCAGCGCGTTCCATCAGCGGCTGTCAACCGGCGCGGCGCGGGTGAGCACGACGGGTACGGCCGTCGCGGCGCCGTACTGGGTCCGGCTGGAACGGCGCGGCACGACGCTGACGGCTTCGCAATCGGCCGACGGGACGGCGTGGGCGCCGATCGGCACGATGACGGTGCCGGCGTCGACGATCTATGTCGGCCTGGCGGTAGCGAGCGCCGACGCCGCTCAATTGGCCACGGGAGCGCTCGACAACGTGACGGTCACCACGCCTGCCAACCAGGCGCCGACGGTCTCGCTGACGGCCCCCGCCAATAGCGCGACGTTCAAGGCGCCGGCAACCGTCGTGATCAGCGCGAACGCGTCCGATGCCGACGGAAGTATCGCGGGCGTCGACTTCTACGCGGGCACCACCCTGCTCGGAACGGACACGGCCAGTCCCTACAGCCTCACGTGGTCGAACGTCGCGGCAGGGACGTATTCCCTGACCGCGGTCGCCCACGACAACGCTGGCGCGACGACGACATCGGCGGCGCGCTCGATTACGGTCGCGAACAACCAGCCGCCCACGGTGTCGCTGACCAGTCCCGCCAACGGCGCGACATTCACGGCGCCGGCGACGGTGCCGATGAGCGCGACGGCCGGTGACACCGACGGCACGATCGCAAGGGTCGATTTCTTCGCCGGCACGACGCTCGTCGGCTCCGCGACAGCCTCGCCCTACAACTTCACCTGGAACAACGTCCCAGCGGGAACCTACGCCTTGACCGCGGTGGCGCGCGACGACAGCGGCGCGACGACGACGTCGGCGGCGCGAAGCATCACGGTCAACAGTCCAGCCAATCAACCGCCGGCCGTGTCGCTGACAGCCCCGGCCAATGGCGCGACGTTCACCGCGCCGGCGTCGATCACCGTGTCGGCATCGGCCAGTGACGCCGACGGCACGGTTGCCAAGGTCGACTTCTTCGCTGGCACGACGCTGATTGGCACCGACACGACGAGCCCGCACAGCGTCACGTGGAACAACGTCGCGGCGGGCAGCTACTCGCTCACCGCGGTTGCGACCGACAACGCGGGAGCGACGGCGACGTCAGCCGCGCGAACTGTGACGGTGACGAGTACGGCGCCGCCGGCGCCGTGGACGGCGGCCGATATCGGGTCACCGGCGATTGCGGGGTCGACGCAGTATTCCAACGGGACCTTCACCGTGGACGGCGCGGGCGCCGACATCTGGGGGACGTCGGATCAGTTCCGCTACGTGTATCAGCAGTTCACGGGCGACATCGACATCCGCGCGCACGTGGTGTCGCTCGAGAACACCAACGCGTGGGCGAAGGCTGGCCTGATGCTGCGCGACACGCTGGCGGCCAACGCGGCGCATACGTCGCTGGTCGTGACGGGCGCCAACGGCACGCTCTTCTTCCAGCGGGCGACCACCGGCGACGTGACCTCAGGGCCGCCGGCGGGCGGCGCGGGCGCACCGCTGTGGGTGCGCCTCGAGCGGCACGGGACTGTCGTGACGGGCTCCTCGTCCACCGATGGCGCGACGTGGACGGTGGTCTCGACGTCGACGATGACAACGCCGACGATGTACATCGGACTGATCGTCACCAGCCATGATGCGACGCAGTTGGCCACGGGCGTCTTTGACAACGTCACCGTGACAACGCCGGTTCCGAATCAGGCGCCGACCGTCTCGCTGACCGCTCCGGCCAACGGCGCGACGTTCACCGCGCCGGCGTCGGTCATCGTCTCGGCCACCGCGAGTGACACCGACGGCACCATCGCCAGGGTCGATTTCTTCGCGGGCACCACGCTGATTGGCACCGATGCGACCGGCCCGTACAGCATCACGTGGAACAACGTCGCGGCCGGCAGCTACTCGCTCACCGCGGTCGCGACCGACAACGGCGGCGCGACGACCACGTCGGCTGCGCGCACGATCACGGTCAACGGCCCGCCGAACCAGGCGCCTGCGGTGTCGCTGACCGCGCCGGCTAACGGCGCGACGTTCACCGCCCCGGCATCGATCACCGTGTCGGCTACGGCGAGCGACACCGACGGCACGATTGCGAGGGTGGACTTCTTCGCGGGAACGACGCTGATCGGGAGCGATACGACGAGCCCGTACAGCATCACGTGGAACAACGTGCCGGCCGGCAGCTACTCGCTGACCGCGGCTGCCACGGATAACGGCGGCGCGGGGACCACGTCAGCGGCGCGCACCGTGACGGTCGCCGCTCCGCCTCCGCCGCCGCCCGGCGCGCACGCGCTGTTTGCGGCGTCGGCGGACCACGACACGCTGGTGACGCGGTACGTGCTGGACGTCTTCGCGTCTGGAGCCAACCCGAACACCGCGACGCCGATCGCGTCGCAGGACCTCGGCAAGCCGCCGGTCGTCAACGGCGACTGCAACGCGGACATCTCCGCGAGCTACAACTCGCTGGCGGCCGGCTCCTATATCGCGACGGTGAGCGCGGTGGGAAGCGGCGGATCGTCGCGGAGCGCGGCGACCCCGTTCACCAAGTAGCCGCGCCTCGACGAACTACGGCATCGACGGCGACGGCGACAACGCCGCCGCCGGTGCCGACGGGATGATGAACCACGCGACGAGATACGCGACCACGCCGAAGACGACCGCGCCGACCACGACCGACACGACGACCCAGGCGACGCGCATGATCGTCGGGTCCACCTCGAAATACTCGGCGAGTCCGCCGCAGACACCGGCGATCCGCCTGTCGGTGCGCGAGCGCATCAGCCGCGTCTTCGGCGCCGCCGCCGCGGTTGCGGCGTCGGCGCGCGGCATGATGAGCCAGGCCGCGAGGTAGGCGATGACACCGAGCACGATGGCGCCAGGCCAGATGGACAGCACGACCCACGCGGCCCGGACCAGCGCCACGTCGGCGTCGAAGTAGTCCGCCAGTCCGGCGCAGACGCCCCCGATCTTCCCTTCCTCGGGCCGGCGCGTCAGGCGCCGTTTCGGGCCAGTTCCTGCGAATTCACTCATCGCTCTCTCCATTCACCCTGCAATACGAGCCGGACGCGCCGAAGGTTTCGGTGCGGTAGACTGGCGCCTTCGGCGTCCAGTCGAACGCACGGAGGACATCGATGGCCACGACGCACACCTACGAAGAGCTCAAGAAGAAGACGGTTGCCGAACTCAGGGACATCGCGAAGGGGTTGGACCACGACGCGGTGCAGGGCTTCACGCAGATGAACAAGGACCACCTGCTGCCGGCTCTCTGCAAGGCGCTCGGCATCGAGCTCGGCCATCATCACGTCGAGGCCGGGTTCGACAAGTCGAAGATCAAAGCGCGCATGACGACGCTGCACGCGGAACGCGCCAAGGCGCTCGGGGCGCACGACTCGAAGAAGCTCAAGGCGGTCCGCGGCGAGCTGCACACGCTGAACCATCGGCTGCGCGCGCACATGGTCTAGTCCGGCGGCGCGGGGACGAGTCCGCCGAGGATGTCTTTGAGCCGGCGCTGGACCTCGTTGCGAAGGCCCCGGCGGACGGCCGCGCCGGTGTCAATCGTGACGCGGGGTGCATCCAGCGTCCCGCCGATGACCGCGGGCAGCAGCACGCGATTGTCTTCGCGCGTGAAGCGCGCCAGGTCGGTCCCGGCCTGCGCCGACAGCGCCTCCGACAGCGAGAGGTCCATGTGGCCGTCCAGCGCCTTGGTCGGAACGGTCAGTGTGCCCTGCCCCACGAGATCGACGTCGGGCGAGTGCAGCGACAACGCGGAGGCCGCGAGGACCTGGTGCACGAGCAAGAACGTCGCGTCGATGCGATCGAAGGTGTCGCTCGATGCCGCCGCATCGGCCGCGGGCCTGCCGAAGAACAGCACGACGCTTCGCACGAGGCCAAGGCGCTTCAGGACGCCGTTGGCAATCGTGACCTTCCCCTCCCCCGCCGCCGCCGCGACGGCGTCGCCAAGCGTGGCGCCGCGGCCGTTGAACGTCCCGGTGCCGGAGAGGCGGCCGCTGATCGTGTCGGGCACGCC
>DASQAX010000418.1:0-7038 GCA_035635535.1 Vicinamibacterales bacterium
AAGGCGAAGCGCGCCGTCGCCATCGCGCTGCGCAACCGGACGCGCCGCCAGCGGCTGCCGCAGGAGATCGCGGAGGAGGTGACGCCGAAGAACATCCTCATGATCGGGCCAACGGGCGTCGGCAAGACCGAGATCGCGCGACGGCTCGCGCGGCTGGCGCAATCGCCCTTCATCAAGGTGGAGGCGTCGAAGTTCACCGAGGTCGGCTACGTCGGGCGCGACGTGGAATCGATGGTCCGCGACCTCGTGGAGCTCGCGGTCGACATGGTCCGCGCGGAGAAAGCCGAGGAGGTGCAGGAGAAGGCGAAGACGGCCGCCGAGGAGCGGCTGCTCGACCTGCTGCTGCCGCCGTCACGCGTCCCCGGCCCGGGCGAGGATCCCGCCACCACCCGCGAGCAGGCGAGCCGCACGCGCGAGCGGATGCGCGAGTCGCTCCGCGAGGGGCGCCTGGACGACCGCAGCGTCGAAGTCGAGGTCCGGGAGTCGGCGATGCCGTCGTTCGAGATCATCGCGGGCACCTCCGTCGAGGAGATCGGCGTCAACCTGAAGGACATGATGGGCAACATGTTCCAGGGGCGGACCAAGGCGCGCCGCCTCAAGGTCCCGGAGGCGATGCAGCACCTGATCGACGAAGAGCAGGGCAAGCTGGTCGACATGGAATCGGTCGGCCGCGCGGCGGTGCAGCGCGTCGAGCACGCCGGCATCATCTTCATCGACGAGATCGACAAGATTGCGAGCCGCGACGGAATGGCGGGCGGCGGGCATGGCGGGCCCGACGTGAGCCGCGAGGGCGTGCAGCGCGACATCCTGCCGATCGTCGAGGGGACGACCGTCAACACGAAGCACGGGATGGTGAAGACCGATCACATCCTGTTCATCGCCGCCGGTGCGTTCCACGTGTCGAAACCGTCGGACCTCATCCCGGAGCTGCAGGGGCGCTTCCCGATTCGCGTGGAGCTCGAGTCGCTGACGCGCGACGACTTCGTGCGCATCCTCACCGAGCCGCGCAACGCGCTGGTCAAGCAGTATGTGGCGCTGCTCGGCACCGAGGAGCTGACGCTGACGTTCACGCCGGGGGCCGTCGGTCGCATCGCCGACTTCGCCGCGCGGGTCAACGATGCCACCGAGAACATCGGCGCACGCCGGCTGCACACGGTGATGGAGCGCCTGCTCGACGAGCTGTCGTTTGAAGCCCCCGATCTGGGGCAGACGACCGTGGTGATCGACGAGGCCTACGTCGAACGCATGCTCGCCGACATCGTCCGCAACGACGATCTATCGCGGTACATCCTGTAAAGCGGGTCGCCTTCCCGGCCGATTGCCCCCAATGGCCCGCGGCTTGCCTTATGCCCAGCCGTGGGCCCCTTTAAGCGCCTGAATTCACACAAAAATGTTCTATAGTAAAGGCCCTGCGACATCAACGTACCGTGATGACGGCGATCGCACGAATTCGCAAGGAATCTCCGGGCCGAGCTTTTCCGACACGGTTGTCCATCAACGCACCGATCAGATCAGGAATGTAGGAGACCCAATGCCCGCCGCGAAACCAGCGCCCGACGCCACGATTGCCGCCCGCGACGCCCGGCGCCTGTCGACCCTCCTCGAGGTCAGCCAGGCGCTCTCGGGCACCCTCAACCTGAAGTCGTCGATGCAGCGGGTGCTGCAGATCCTCATCCGCCATCACGGGGTCGTGCGCGGGATGGTGACGCTGCTCCGCGACGGCGAGCTGCACGTCGAGGCGATCGAGGGGTTCGACGACCGCGCGCGGACCATCAGCTACAAGGTCGGCGAGGGGATCACGGGCCAGGTGGCGCAGAGCGGCAAGCCGATCGTCGTCCCGCGCGTCAGCAAGGAGCCGGAATTCCTCAACCGCATGCCGCGGCGCGCCGACGTCACGCGCACCGAGTTGAGCTTCATCTGCGTGCCGATTGTCGTGCAGCGATCCACGGTGGGAACGCTGGCCGTCGATCTCAAGTTCAAGGCCGAGCGCGATTACGAGAGCAGCGTGAAGTTCTTCGGCATCGTCAGCTCGATGATCGCGCAGGCGCTCAACGTCCAGCGGCTGGTGGAGGAGGAGCGGCGGCGGCTCGTGGACGAGAACACGCACCTGCGGCAGGAGCTGCGCGAGCGCTACGACTTCTCGAACATCATCGGCACGAGCGGGCCGACGCGGCAGATGTACGAGCAGGTGGCGCAGGTCGCGCAGACCAACACCACCGTCCTGATTCGCGGCGAGTCCGGCACCGGCAAGGAGCTGATCGCGCACGCCATCCACTACAACTCGCTGCGCGCCAAGAAGCCGTTCGTGAAGGTGAGCTGCGCCGCGCTCCCCGACACGCTGATCGAGTCCGAGCTCTTCGGCTACGAGAAGGGCGCCTTCACCGGCGCGAACGCGCGCAAGAAGGGTCGGTTCGAGCTCGCCGAGGCCGGGACGATCTTTCTCGACGAGATCGGCGACATCAACATGAGCACGCAGGTGAAGCTCCTGCGGGTGATCCAGGAGCGCGAGTTCGAGCGGCTCGGCGGCACCGAGTCGGTGCGCGTCAACGTCCGCGTGATTGCCGCGACCAACAAGGACATGGAAAAGGCCATCGCGGACGGCACGTTCCGCGAGGACCTCTATTACCGCTTGAACGTCTTCACGATCTTCGTCCCGCCGCTGCGCGACCGGAAGGCCGACATGCTGCTGCTGGCCGATCACTTCCTCGAGAAGTTCTCGCGCGAGCACGGCAAGGTGATCAAGCGCATCTCGACGCCGGCGATCGACATGCTGATGTCGTATCACTGGCCGGGCAACGTCCGCGAGCTCGAGAACGCGCTCGAGCGCTCGGTGCTCGTGTGCGACGCCCAGGTCATTCACGGCCATCACCTGCCGCCGTCGCTGCAGACGGCCGAAGGGTCGGGCACCATCACGCGCGTGTCGTTGAAGGACGCCGTCGAGGGGTTCGAGCGCGACCTCATCCAGGACGCGCTCAAGACCACGCGCGGCAACCGCGCGAAGGCCGCGCGGCTGCTCGACACGACGGAGCGCATTCTCAACTACAAGGTCCGCAACCTCGGCGTCGACGTGCGGCGCTTCCGTCCATCCGACGGCGGCCGCCGCGCCGTCCGTCGCCCCGACGCCGACACCCTGCCGGCCGAGCAGGCGCTCGCCGAGTAGCGAGCGCGCGAAGAAGGGAACCACGAAGGGGGAAACCGCGAAGGACGCGAAGAACACGAAGTAAAATTTGGTAGTAGACCTTCGTGATCTTCGCGTCCTTCGTGGTTGCCAAGTCTTCGTGCTCTTCGTGCGCTTCGTGCCGTGCGGCCGTCGCCGCCTTCGTGGTCGCCGCCTTCGTGGTCGCCGCGTGCGGGAAGAAAGGCCCGCCGCTCGCGCCGATCCTCCGCATTCCCGCCGCCGTCGCGACAATCCAGGCGCAGCACGTCGGCAGCGACGCCTTCGTCACCGTCACCATTCCCGCCAAGAACATCGACAGCTCGATTCCGGTCGATATCGGCCGCGTCGAGGTCTATGGCTACACCGGGCGGAGGCCGCCGCCGAACGCGCAGTGGGTCGAGGTCGCAGAGCTGGTCGCCACCATCCCGGTCGTGCCCCCGCTCTCGCCGGATGCGCCTCCCGCCGACACCACGCAGCCTCTCGATCTCTCGAAAGGCGCGTCGCCGGGCACGATGGTCACGGTGCTCGATCACCTCACACCCGCCAGGCTGGTTGAAGGAAGAGTCGCCGAGGAGCCGGGCCGTCGCGGACGCGCGCCCGCTGTCCCGGTCGTCACCACGACCGAACCCGAGGTCCTGCGCCGCTTCTACATGGCGATCGGCTTCAGCGAACGGGGACGCCCTGGACCAGCCGGCGCCGCCGCGGATTTCCCGCTCGTCGACACGCCGGACCCACCCGCGTTCGTCAACGCGACGTGGACGGACACGACGCTGAATCTCGAATGGCCGCCATCGGGCGGCATCGTCGGCTTTCTGTTCGACTCGCCGCTGCCGCAGGAAGATGCGCCGCTCAACGAACTGTTCGAGCCAATCGTGACGACGCCGGCGCCGGCGCTCAACGCGGTCGTGCTGCCGGCGGGACCCGTGAAATACAACGTGTACCGGGAGGTCGAGCCAGACCCGTTCGCGTTCCCTGACGCGAGCGCGCCCGTGGCGTGGGCCGCCACCACGCCGGCGCCCGTCAACCCCGTGCCGCTCAGCGCCATGAGCTTCACGGACACCGTGGAGTTCGACCGGGAGCGGTGCTACGTCGTTCGGCCGCTCAGGGGCATGCCGCCCAACAGCATCGAAGGCGATCCCTCTCCGCCGAACTGTTTCGTTCCAGTTGACCTGTTCGCGCCCGCGCCGCCGGCACGCCTGGTGGCGGTCGCCGACGAAGGCGGCATCAGCCTGATCTGGGAACCCAATGCAGAGCCTGACGTGGCCGGCTACCTGGTCTTGCGCGGCGAGGCGTCCGATGCCACACTCCAACCGCTCACGCCGACACCTGTTGCCGAACCGCGTTTCCGTGACACGCACGTCGCCGCCGGGAAAAAATACGTGTATGCCGTCATCGCGCTCGACTCGCGCCTTCCCGTTGCCAACCTGAGCGGCGAGTCGAACCGCGTCGAGGAGACGGCGCGATAACACCGGAGCACACCATGAAGTTATTCGTTGATACCGGCAGCGTGAAGGACATCGAGGCGCTAGCCGCGATCGGCATCCTCGATGGCGTGACGACCAACCCGTCGCTGCTCGCGAAGGAGGGGGGCGACTCCAGGCAGATCCTCAAGCGGATCTGCGACATCGTGAAGGGGCCGGTCAGCGGCGAGGTGGTCGCGACCGACTACGCCGGGATGGTCCGTGAGGGCCGCGACATCGCCGGCATCGACGAGCACATGATCGTCAAGGTGCCGCTCACGAAGGACGGCGTCAAGGCGTGCAAGACGCTGTCGTCGGAAGGCATACGCGTGAACGTGACGCTGATCTTCTCGGCCGTGCAGGCCTGGCTCGCCGCGAAGGCGGGCGCCAGCTACGTCAGCCCGTTCGTCGGCCGGCTCGACGACATCGGCAACGAGGGGATGCAGATCGTCCGCGAGATCGTCGACATGTTCGACAACGCGGAATACCCGACCGAGGTGCTCGTCGCCAGCGTCCGCAGCCCGATTCACGTGATCGCGGCCGCGCGCATGGGCGCCGACGTGGTCACCGTGCCGCCCGCCGTCATCGAGTCGTGCTTCAAGCATCCGCTCACCGACCTCGGGCTCGAGCGCTTCCTGAAGGATTGGGAGAAAGCCCAGGGCGCCAAAGTTTGAGCGATCTGGTGGACGACGTCTTCGCCGATCTCGATCGGCGCGCCGAGCTGGGCGGCGGTGAAGAACGTCTGCGCCGCCAGCGCGAATCGGGGAAGCTGACCGCGCGCGAGCGCATCGAGCTGCTGTTCGACCCCGGCACCTTCGAAGAGGTCGACAAGTTCATCACGCACCGCTGCCTCGATTTCGGGATGGCCGACCAGGTCGTACCCGGCGACGGGGTCGTCGCGGGCAACGGCCGCGTCAACGGACGCCTCGCCTACGCGTTCGCGCAGGACTTCACAGTGTTCGGCGGGTCGCTCTCCGAGACCAACGCCGCGAAGATCGTGAAGATCATGGATCTCGCGATGAAGATGGGCGCGCCGGTCATCGGGCTCAACGACTCGGGCGGCGCGCGCATCCAGGAGGGCGTGGCGTCGCTGGCCGGCTACGCCGACATCTTCCTCCGCAACACGCTCGCCTCGGGCGTCATCCCGCAGATCTCCGCCATCATGGGGCCGTGCGCCGGCGGCGCGGTCTACTCGCCGGCGATCACCGACTTCACGATCATGGTCAAGCAGACCTCCTACATGTTCGTGACCGGTCCCGACGTGATCCGCACCGTGACGCACGAGCAGGTGACGAAGGAAGAGCTCGGCGGCGCGATGACGCACAACGAGAAGAGCGGCGTCGCGCACTTCGCGGTCGAGAGCGACCAGGAGTGCGTCCTGCTGATTCGCGACCTGCTGTCGTACATGCCCGGCAACAACGTCGACGATCCGCCGCTGGCGGCCTCGGCGGATCCGATCGATCGCGCCGATCCCGCGCTCGACACCATCGTGCCGGCCTTGCCGAACCAGCCGTACGACATGCTCGACGTCATTCACGCGGTCGTCGACGAGGGGACGTTCCTCGAGGTGCACGCGCTCTACGCGCGCAACATCCTCGTCGGCTTCGCCCGGCTCGGCGGCCGCCCCGTCGGCGTCGTCGCGAACCAGCCGGCGTACCTGGCCGGGACGCTCGACATCGACGCCTCGGTGAAGGGCGCGCGCTTCGTTCGCTTCTGCGACGCGTTCAACATCCCGCTCGTCACCTTCGAGGACGTCCCCGGCTTCCTTCCCGGCACGGTGCAGGAATACGGCGGCATCATCCGGCACGGCGCGAAGCTGCTGTTCGCCTTCGCCGAGGCGACGGTGCCGAAGCTGACCGTCATCACGCGGAAGGCGTACGGCGGCGCCTACTGCGTCATGTCGAGCAAGCACATTCGCACCGACCTGAACTTCGCCTGGCCGACCGCCGAGATCGCGGTGATGGGCGCGGAAGGCGCGGTCAACATCCTCTACAAGCGCGAGCTCGACGCGGCCGCCGACGTCAACGCGGCGCGCGCGGCGAAGGTCGCCGAGTACCGCGAGAAGTTCGCGAACCCGTTCATCGCCGCTCAGCGCGGCTTCCTCGACGAGATCATCCGCCCGCACCAGACGCGCGCGAAGCTGATCAACGGGCTCGCGACGCTCGAGACCAAGCGCGACAGGAACCCGCCGAAGAAGCACGGCAACATTCCCCTCTGATGAAGCGGATTCTCGTCGCGAATCGCGGGGAGATCGCGGTCCGCATCGTCCGCGCCTGCCGCGACATGGGGATTGGCGCGGTCGCCGTCTACTCGGATTGCGACCGCGCGGCGCGCCACGTCCGCCTCGCCGACGAAGCCGTCCATATCGGCGGCAACGCGCCGGGCGAGAGCTACCTCCGGATCGATCGCCTCGTCGATGCC
>DASQAX010000419.1:0-4151 GCA_035635535.1 Vicinamibacterales bacterium
GGCACCAGCACGACGATCGAAATGTCGGCGGTGCGAACGATATCGACCTCGTCCTGCCCGACGCCGACGGTCTCGATGATGACGATGTCCTTGCCGGCCGCGTCGAGCACGAGCGCGGCGTCGCTCGTCGCGCGCGCGAGGCCGCCCATGTGGCCGCGCGTCGCCATGCTGCGGATGAACACGCCTTCGTCGCCGAAGTGCGCGCCCATGCGAACGCGGTCACCGAGGATCGCGCCACCCGAGAACGGGCTCGTCGGATCCACGGCGACGATGCCGACTGTCCGCCCGGCCTTTCTCAGCTCCGTCGTCATGCGATCGACGAGCGTGCTCTTGCCGGCGCCGGGCGGACCGGTCACGCCGACGAGGTACGCGCGGCCGGTGCGCGGGTAGATCGCGCGCACCAGCGCGGCGCCCGCGGGCGATTCGTCCTCGATGAGGGAGATCGCGCGCGCGATGCCGCGCGCGTCGCCGGCACAGACGCGCTCCGCGAGCGGCGACATCAGCCGTGTCTCGCGGTAGTCGACGACGACGAAGGCGGTTGCGGATCCTGGCGCGCCGGACCCGGCGGCGGCGGCGGTTGCATGAGGTGGCGCGCGATCACGAGCCGTTGAATCTCGCTGGTGCCCTCGCCGATCGTGGTCAGCTTGACGTCGCGGAAATACTTCTCGGCCGGATAGTCCTTCACGAACCCGTAGCCGCCGTGGATCTGCACCCCGTCCTCGGAGGCGCGTACGGCTATCTCACTGGAGTAGAGCTTGGCCATCGCGGCTTCGATCGTCGTGCGGCGCCCGGCGTGCTTCATCGACGCGGCCCGATACGTCAGCAGGCGCGCGGCCTCGATGCGCGTCACGTTGTCCACCAGCTTCGCGCGGATGCTCTGGAACGTGCCGATCGGCTGGCCGAACTGCTTCCGCTCGAACGCATAGCTCCGCGCGGCTTCGTACGCGCCCTGCGCGAGGCCGACCGCGAGCGCCGCGATGCCGATGCGCCCCGCGTCGAGCACCTGCAGCGCGTTGATGAACCCCTGCCCTTCCTGGCCGAGCACCTGCGCCGGCGGCACGCGGCAGTTCTCGAAGATCACCTCGCTCGTCTCGCTCGCGCGCATCCCGAGCTTGTCTTCCTTCTTCCCCGCGCGGAAGCCCGCCGCGCCGCGCTCGACGATGAACGTGGTGATGCCGCGGCTCCCCTTCGCCTTGTTGGTCACCGCCATCACGACGATCAGGTCGCCGGTGCGGCCGTGCGTGATGAACTGCTTCGTGCCGTTGATCACCCAGCAGTCGCCGTCGCGAACCGCGGCCGTCCGCATGGCGCCCGCGTCGCTGCCGGCAGACGACTCGGTCAGCCCCCACGCGGCGAGCTGCTCGCCGCGCGCCAGCGGCGCGAGGTACGTGCGCTTCTGCTCGTCGGTGCCGAACATCGCGATGTGCGCCGCGCCGAGGCCGTTGTGCGCCGCCACGGTCAGCGACACGGACGGGTCGACGCGCGCGAGCTCCTCGATGCAGATGCAATAGTCGACCGACGACATCGCCGCGCCGCCAAACTCTTCCGGGAACTGGATGCCCATCAGGCCGAGCCCGGCGAGCTTCGACAGCAGCTCGCGCGGAAACTGCTGCGCCTCGTCCCACTCGCGTACGTGGGGCCGCAGCTCGGCCTCGGCGAACTCGCGGACGCTGCGCCGCAGCAGTTCCTCTTCGGCGGTGAAATCGAACTCCATTCGCGCGCTCCGATCGTATCATTCGGATCATGCGACTCCGACGTCTTCTGCCGCTGCTGTGCCTCGTGCTGGCCGTGTCCCCGCGTCCCGCGTTCGCCGACGCGACGCTCTTCATCGGCACCACCAGCGTGTCGGACAGCGCCAACGCCTCGAGGCAGACGACAAAGGGGTTCGCGATAGGGGCGGGCCTGCTCGTCGTCGGCATCGAGTTCGAGTACGCCCAGACGGCCGAGGACCAGGAGCGGCTGGGTCCCTCGCTGCGCACCGGCGTCGGCAACGTCTACGTCCAGACGCCGGTTGCCCTGGCCGGGCTGCAGTTCTACGCGACGACGGGAGGCGGGCTCTATCGCGAGCGAAGCACGGTCACCACGACGACCGACATCAACAAGACGGGCTTCACGTCCAACACGGGAGGCGGCGTGAAGATTTCGCTGCTCGGCCCGCTGAAGGCGCGCGTCGACTACCGCATCTTCAAGCTGCTCGGCGACAAGCCGAGCCCGACGTGGCGCGGGACGGTTCAGCGGCTGTACGCGGGAGTTACTCTCGGGTTCTGATCAGGGCTTCGCGGGCGCCGGCGTCACCGGGGGCGTGGCGGCCGTGGCCGTCGGCGCGCCGGCCGCCGCCGGCGTGGACGGCACCGGCTGCAGGTTGATCAGCGTCTGACCCGCGGTCGCGAACGCCGTCGTGTACATCCGGTACAGCTCCATGATCTCGGCCGGGTACGCCTCCGCGAGGATCTTCGCGACGCCGTAGTCCGCGCCCTTCACCGCCGGGTCCATCACGAAGACGTACAGCACGCTGCCGTTCGGCCCGGGTTCGGCGGCCTTGAAGATCTTCCAGCCCCATCCCTGCTGGTTGCGAACCGGATCCTTCGAGTTGGCGAGCGCCTCGCGCAGCTTCACGATCACCGTCTCGAAGTCCATCACCTTGTCCGGACGGATCGCGTTGAAGATCAGCCCCTGCTCGGAGGCGAACACGCGGCCGAGCGGCGGCGGCGAGACGACCGACTGTCCGGGAGGAGGCGGCCCCGGCACCGGCGCCGGCGGCGCGATGGACGAGGGCGGGGTGCCCGGCGTCGGCGATGTCTGCTGCGGCTGCAGCGCTCCGGCAGGTGGCGGCTGAGGCGTCGCCGCCGCCTGCATCGCCATCAGGAGCGCGATCGGGAAAAGCATCGCTTATCAGTGTAAAAGAAAAGAGCCACGAACGCGTGCGCGCCCGTGGCTCTTCAGGAATGCCTCGCCGAAGCCCGCGACCGCGCGGAGGCGGGTTACTTCGACAGGTCGATGACCGTCGTGCCCTGGATGGTGCCCAGCGGCTGCTTGAACGAACCTCGATACAACTCGAAGAGGGCCTTCTGCTCGGCCGGGTCCTTCACCCCCGCGTAGATGTTGTTCATGATCGAATAGTCCGCATCCTTCACGGGTGTGATGAGGTGGACATAAATGACCGCGCCGTCGGGATTCGGCATCGCGTTCTTGATCACCTTCCAGCCGGCGAGCTGCTGCTTCGCCTCCGGGGCTTCTGATTTCGAGAGAGTGTCCTTCAGCGTTGCAAGAACCTTCTCGTAGTCCGCGGTTTTGTCGCCATTCACTGCGACGAGCATCACGACCGTATCGCCCGTGAGGGTCGTTTTCTGTGGCGCCGTCTGCGCGAACAGATCGCCGTGCCCGTGCGTAAACGCCGGTATGAGAAACATCGCACACGCCAACAGAACGCCGGACAGTCGTCGCATCATCGAGCCTCCTCGAAACGGGCGTTAATCTACCACAGGTGAGCCGAGAAACTGGGACATGATCTCGTTGGCAAGAAGCATTCCCGCCCGCGAGAGCCGCAAAAGGCGCCCATCATAGACCAACAACCCTGCCTCCCGGAACCGCTCCAATGCGGCGCCGTAAATGCCCCAGACGTCCGCGTCATATCGGGTTTTGACGGTACGGACGTCGACGCCGCGCGCCAGGCGGAGGCCCGTGAAGAGCGCCTCCTCGAGCGCCTCGCGGCGACTTAATTCGCGCTTCTCGACGCCGGGCTGACCTCCGGACGCGACAGTGGCGATGTACTCCGTCGTCGACGACAGGTTCTTCCAGCGGACACCCCGGCGGGTCGAGTGCGCGCCGCAGCCGAAGCCAAGCCACTCGCCGTCGGCCCAGTATTTCAGGTTGTGGCGCGACTCGCGTCCGCGCCGCGCGACGTTGGAAATCTCGTATTGCTCGTAGCCGGCGGCGTCGAGGCGCGCCATCGCCTCCAGGTACATCTCCGCCGCGTCATCGTCGGGCGCGAGCGACCATTTCGACCGCGCCATCGCCTCGCGCAGCGGCGCGTTCGGGTAGAGCTCGAGGATGTAGAGCGAGGCGTGGTCGGGGCCGAGCGCGATCAGCGCGTCGACGGATTCGAGCCACTGCGCGATCGTCTGCTGCGGCAGCCACATCATCAGGTCGAG
>DASQAX010000420.1:0-6671 GCA_035635535.1 Vicinamibacterales bacterium
GTGTCGCGACGTTTCGCGACGATTGTCGCCTGAACACGCGCGAGGCCGTTGCGACGGCTCGCGGCACGCGACAACCGTTGTCGTCACGCGCGCAACCGCGGTTGTCGTGTTCTGGCGCCGCAGAAAACGCGTCGATCCTGCGCGTGCGGTAAGTCGCGGCGGCACTGCAACATCCCTCGACACACATCGACGCTCGTGACGGGCAGTACGGTTGCTCTGTGCCGGGGCGTCCCGGCGGGCCTCTCGGCGCTCCCGCGCCCGACCTCATCACGCGGTGCACCGGCCGCCGGACCCCTTCATGTTCACAACCATGTCACGAGGAGGACACGATGATGATCCGCACCCTGATGGCCGCGATCGCCGCGATCGCATTGAGCGCGCCCTCGCTGAGCGCGCAGAGCAAGATACCGGCTCCGAAGCCGACGGCGACGGCCGCGGCGCCGGTCAATCTGAACACCGCCACCGCCGAACAGCTCGCCACGATCCCCGGCGTGGGGCCGAAGATGGCGGAGCGCATCCTCGACTACCGCCAGAAGAACGGCGGCTTCAAGAAAGTCGAGGACCTGATGAACGTGAGCGGGGTCGGCGAGAAGAGCTTCCTCAAGATGAAGCCGCTCATCACCGTCACCGTGCCGAAGACGGGACAGTAGCCGCCGGCTACACGCTCGTCGAGCTGATGTTCGTCGCCGCGACGGTCGCCATCGTGGCGGCCGCCGCGGTCCCGCAACTGACGGCCGGCGTCGAGCGGACGCGTGCAGCCAGCGCGGCCCGGTACCTGGCGGGCCGCCTCGCGTTCGCCCGCGCGCTGGCGGTGGCACGCTCGGCGAACGTGGCGGTGCTGCTGACGCCCGACGCGGGCACGTTCACCTCGGCGCTGTACGTGGACGGCAACGGGAACGGTGTTCGCACGCGCGACATCGACGCGGGCATCGATCCGCTGGTCGCGCCGCCGGTCCGCCTCGCCGACGTGTTTCCCCACGTCGTGCTGTCACTCACCGACCCGTCCGACACGCTGGCGCCCGAGACGACTGCGCTCCTCTCGTTCACGCCGACGGGCACCGCAACGTCGCGCACGTTGTACCTGCGCGGCGGCGACGGGTCGCAGTACGCGGTGCGCGTGCTGGGCGCGACCGGCCGAACGCGTGTCCTCCGTTACGCACCTGCGACCCGCGCCTGGGTCGAGGTCCTCTGATTCATGGACCGCCGCCGGGCCCCCCGTCGTCTCGTGGCTGGCGATGAGCCACTCTCCCGCGCACGATTGAGAACGGGCGGCCAACTCCTTGTTCTCGACGCGTCGGCATGGGGCGCGCTCGCGGAGTCGACCGAACGGCTTCTTCCGGGCCGGCACCTGGACGTGCACGTCGTGTCCGTGCAGGGACGGGTGCTCGTGCGTTCGCGCGTGGCGCGCGCGTTCGTCTCGCGGCTCGACGCCGACGCCGTGCATTACCGCGCCGCGCTCGCATTCGATCGCGCCATCGAGGTGCGGGCCGACGGGTATGTGATGCCCGTGGCGGCGCTGCCGGCCGAGATCGCGACGGGAAGCCCCTACCCGCATCGAGCACCGCCAGGCGACATCGAATTCGCGGAGCAGCGCTCCGCTTGACGAAGTGAACGGTTCTCGCGGTGGCACCGCAATTGGTAATGCCGAGGTTTGGAGGAACGGATGAATGCGGTGGATGACGTGATTGCACAAGTGCTGCGGGCGCTCGGCGACGCGCTGGCCGGGGACCCGGTCGAACGCGACCTGCAGGCGGTCTTCGAACGCGAGGTGCAGCGCGTGGCGGACATGCGGGCCGTGCGGCTGCGGGAAATCCCGGCGCGCTATCACGCGCGGCTCGTCACGCCGACGCGGACATCCCAGTCGATCGTGCTGGGCGTCCCGAGCGCCGATCCGCGCGTGCAGGCGCTTCTCGAAGCCGCGTTCGACCCCGCGTCGCCGCCGGACGATCGGCAGCTCGACGTGCTGGCCGCGGCGGCGCAGCTTGGCGGCGTCGTGCTCGAATCGTGCCGCGCCCGCGTGTCGAGCATGGCTCGGCCCATCGACGGCATGGCGCCGCTCATCGGGTCGAGCAGCATCATGCAGATGCTGCGCGGGCGGGTCGAGCGGGTCGCGCTCACCGACTTCACGGTGCTCGTCGAGGGCGAGAGCGGGACCGGCAAGGAGCTGGTCGCGCGGCAGATTCACGAGGTCAGCCGCCGCCGCGGCGGCCCGTTCGTCGCGGTCAACTGCGCGGCACTGGTCGAAACGCTGCTCGAGGCCGAGCTGTTCGGCATCGAGGAACGGACGGCGACCGGCGTGCGCGGCCGGCAGGGGAAGTTCGAACACGCGGAAGGCGGAACGTTGTTTCTCGACGAGATCTCCGACCTGTCGCTCTCGGCGCAGGCCAAGCTGCTGCGCGCCATCCAGGACGTGGCGGTCGAACGCGTGGGTGGTCACGGCTCGCGCCGCGTCAACACGCGGATCGTCGCCGCGACGAACCGTTCGCTGTCCGACATGGTGGCGCGGGGGCTGTTCCGGACCGATCTCTATTACCGGGTGGGCGGGGTGGAAATTCACGTGCCGCCGCTGCGCGCGCGACGCGAGGACGTCTGCGAGCTCGCCACCTACTTCCTGTCGCGCCACAGCCGGGCGCGCGACCTCGCGCTGTCCGACGCCGCGGCCGATGCGCTGCGGACCTACGAGTGGCCTGGCAACGTGCGCGAGCTGGAACGGTTCATCGAGCGCGCCGTCACCTTGACGGACGCCGACTACATCGAGCTCGACGACCTTCCGCCGCAGTTTCGCGGCGACTACGCGCAGGTGCTCGGGCCGTCCATCGACGCGGGCGAGTCGATGCGGGCGTGGGGCAGCCGCTACGCGCGCCTCGTGTTCGAGCGCTGCGGCCGCAACAAGCGGCGCACCTGCCGGCAGCTCGACATCAGCTATCACACGCTCGAGTCGTATCTGCGCTATTGCCGCCGCGGCGCCGACGCCTCCGGCCAGATGCCGGCGTGGGTGCGCTCGACGAGCGGAGCCGACGCGCTGAAGGCGGTCACCACCGTCCACGAAAGGCGGGAGTCATGACGTTGATCTACGCGGTTCGATACTTCCTCGTCGTGGCCGTCGTGCCGCCGGTCTTCCTCGCCGGCTTTGTCGTGGCCGTCGCCGCGGCCGCCGCGCGCCTGACCACCGATCCGGCCGCGGCCGTCGAGGCGTTGACGCCGCTGCTGCTCCTCCAGCTGTTCGTCGCCTCCTCCGGGTACCAGATACCCGCGCGCCGGGGGCATTTCGACCTGCTGCTCACCTCGACGACGCCGCGCTGGCAGATCGGGCTGGCGCACGGCCTCGTGTCCATTGGACCGGGGATCATCTGCTGGCTCTGCGTGAGCGTGCTGGAACTCGCCGCGAGCCACGGCGCGCAGTCGAAGTCGCTTGCCGCAGGCACGTGCGCGGCGTTTCTCGGCTCGTCGCTGTTCGCGTGGGGGATAGCGGTGTATTCGTCCCGCGTCGCGTGCGCGATTGGCTGGCTCCTGGTGATGACCATTCCGCCGCTGGCACGGTGGGTATCGCCCTTGCGGCTGCTCGGCGCCACGGCATCGGATCCCGCGAGCGTCGCCATCCTCCTGGCGCTCGCGGCCACGTCCATTCCACTCGCCGCCGGTGTGTTCGGCATCGTTCGCGGTGCGACGCCGCTCGAAGTGTCGCAATGAGCGACGTCGTGCTGTCCGCGCGCGACGTCGGTGCGCGCTATCGGCGCCGCGAGGTCTTCCACGACCTCTGGTTCGAGCTCTGTGCGAACCAGGCGCTCGGCGTCATCGGTCCCAACGGCGCGGGAAAGACCACGTTGTTGCGCGTCATCGCAGGGTTGCTGCCCGCGGCGGCGGGCGAGATGCGGGTGCGCGGTCTCGAACCGGGCCGTGCGGCGGCGCGCGTCGACGTCGCCTATTTCGCCGGCGACTTCACGCTTCCTGGCGCCGTTCGCGCCTGCGACTGGGGCAGCCTGGCGACCGGCGACGTGCTGACGTCGGAACGGCGCCGCATCCGGACGCTGTCCCGCGGGACCAGGCAGCTGCTTGGCCTGCGGACGGTGCTCTCGCGTCCACACCTTGGCCTCGTCGTGCTCGACGAACCGTGGGAAGCGCTCGACGTGGACGGATCACGCTGGCTGTCACGGACGCTCGACGCCAAGCGCGACCGCGGCGCCGCCATCGTGCTGGCCTCGCACGATCCGCAGGACCTGGCGGGCATCTGCGACCTGTATCTCTTCCTGGTCAACCGGTGCGGGACGCTGTTCAAGGCGCACGAGCTGTCGGCGGTCGGTCCCGTCACGCCGGCCCTGCTCGAGGCCATGCTCGAACGCCTCCAGGTCGACCCAACGGCACCGCTGCGCGCGGCTTCGTGAGCCGCGAAGCCCGTTGAGTGCCTTCCTGCAGGCGAAGTAAACTCGGATCGCCCGCACGTCGCGCGATGACCGAGACGATCGCCTCCGACCTCAGGAAAACGCCGCTCCACGCCCGGCACTGCGCGTCCAACGCCCGCATGGTTCCGTTTGGCGGCTGGGACATGCCGGTCGAGTACTCCGGCATCACGGCGGAGCACATCGCCGTTCGTACGCGCGCCGGCGTCTTCGACGTCAGCCACATGGGCGAAATCGAGATTGCGGGCAAGGGCGCGCTGGCGGCCGTGCAGCGCATCTCGAGCAACGACGCGAGCCGCCTGCAGGTGGGGCAGGCCCACTACTCGGCACTCACGACCTTCGACGGCACGTTCGTAGACGACATGCTCGTCTACCGGATGGCGCCGGGCCATTTCCTGCTCGTCGTCAATGCCTCGAACATCGCGAAGGACTACGCGTGGATCGCCGCGCAGGTGGCCGAGGCGGGTGAGGCGGCCGCGGTCGATTCCAGCAGCCGGTACGCGCTCATCGCGATACAGGGACCGGCGGCGCTCGGCGTGGTGCAGCCGCTCTGCTCGACCGAGCTTGCCGGCGTCAAGTACTACTGGTTCACGCACGGGGAAGTCGCCGGCGCGCGCGCGATGATCTCGCGGACCGGCTATACCGGCGAGGACGGCTTCGAGATCTTCGTGCCGCCGAACATGGCCGATCGCGTGTGGCAGGCGCTGCTCGAGTCGGGGCGCGCCGCGGATGTGATCCCGTGCGGCCTCGGCGCGCGCGACACGCTCCGCCTCGAGGCGGCCATGCGGCTGTACGGCAACGACATCGACGAAACGACGACGCCCCTCGAGGCGGACCTGGGGTGGATCGTCGGCTGGAAGAAGGAGTCGTTCATCGGCCACGAGCGGCTGCGCGAGCAGAAGGAGAACGGGATCACGCGGAAGCTCGTGGGCTTCGAGATGATCGATCGCGGCATCGCGCGCCACGGCTACCCGGTGCTGCGGGACGGCAAGGCGGTGGGCGTCGTGACGAGCGGGACGCAGACCCCGTACCTGAAGAAAGCCATCGGGATGGCGTACGTGCCGATGGATCTCACCGCGGCCGGGTCGGAGATCACGATCGACGTGCGCGGGCGCGCGTCGCGCGCGGCGGTTGTCCCGCTGCCGTTTTACAAACGCGCCACGCCACAGGAGACATGAATGGCGTATCCGGCGGACCGGAAGTACACCAAGGACCACGAGTGGATTCGCATCGCCGGCGACACCGGCGAGATCGGCATCACCGACTACGCGCAGCAGCAGCTGGGCGACGTCGTGTACGTGGACCTGCCCGACGTCGGCCGCAAGGTGAACGCCGGCGAATCCTTCGGATCGATCGAGTCGGTCAAGGCCGTCTCCGAGCTGTTCGCGCCGGTGAGCGGCGAAGTCGTCGCGGTCAACGATCAGCTCAAGGGCCACCCCGAGGTCGTCAACACCGATCCGCACGGCACCTGGATGATCAAGGTGAAGCTCGCGAGCCCGACCGACTCGGGCGCGCTGCTCGATTCCTCGCAGTATCAATCGCACCTGGGATGAACAGACTCGACGCCAGCGACTGGTTTGCCCGCCGCCACATCGGCCCTTCACCCGACGATCGCGACCGCATGCTCGAGACGGTCGGAGCGGCGTCGCTCGACGCGCTCGTGGACGAGGCCATTCCGGCGTCGATCCGTCTCGCGCGGCCGCTGAACCTTCCGCCGGCCGAAAGCGAGCACGGATACCTGCGGCGCCTGACGGCCGTCGCGCGGCGGAACAGGACGTTCCGGTCCTACATCGGCCTCGGCTATCACGACACGATCACGCCGAGCGTGATCCTGCGGATGGTCATGGAGAATCCCGGGTGGTACACGCCCTACACGCCGTACCAGGCGGAGATCGCCCAGGGGCGCCTCGAATCGCTGCTGAACTTCCAGACGATGGTGGCGGACCTCACGGGGATGGAGGTCGCGACCGCGTCGCTGCTCGACGAAGCGACCGCCGCGGCCGAGGCGATGACGCTGCTGCATCGCGCGCGGACCAACAGGCCGGGCAACGGCGAGCGGAGCCTGTTCCTCGCCAGCGATCGATGCCTGCCGCAGACGATCGACGTCCTTCGGACCCGTGCCGAACCGCTCGACATCGATCTGCACGTCGGCCCCGTGGAAGCGATGAAGTTCGAGCCGCGCGTCTTCGGCGTGGTGCTCGAGTATCCGGACCAGTACGGCGCGGTGATGGACCTGGAGCCGTTCATCGCGAAGGCCCACGGCGCGGGGGTGCT
>DASQAX010000421.1:0-8739 GCA_035635535.1 Vicinamibacterales bacterium
GGGCCAACAACCAGCCGGCAGATAGCTCGTTCGAATCTGCCGGGTCCGAAAGGACCCGGCCTACACTATCCATTTACAGGGTGTCGCGATGAAGAGGATGCTCGGAGTCGTCGTCACGGCCACCACGGTGCTCTCGTTCCACGTGGCCGCACAGCAGAATGCCGCTCCCGACGCCGGCGCCGTGATCAACACGGTGACGACCGCGATGGGCACGGCGAAGTTGCGCTCGGTGCAGTACACCGGCACCGGCTCGGTCAATCCGACGGGCCAGGCCTATACGACCGGCGGCCCATGGCCCCGGTACACCGTGACGAAGTACACGATGTCGATCGACTACGCGCTGCCCGTGATGCGCCAGGAGCTCGTGCGCATCGACGACGCGAAGCCGCCGCGCGGGGGCGGCGCGGGCGGCTACAACCCGCAGACGTTCCAGGGCGGCATCCGGCCGATTCCGGGCGACATCATTCAGAACAACACGATCAACGCGCGCACCAACGAGAATGCGATGATCCAGTTCTTGCTGACGCCGCACGGCTTCCTGAAGGGGATTGCCGCGAACATGGCGACCGCCAAGACCGGTACCGTTCGCGGGAAGAAGACGCTGTCGTTCATGGCGTTCGGCAAGTTCCCGACCACCGCGACGCTCGACGACCGGAACCTGATCGAGAAAGTCGAGGCCATGGTCGATATCGGGTTCACCGGCGACACCATGCTCGACGGCACCTACACCGAGTACCGCGATCTGGACGGCATCCGCTTCCCGATGCACATCGTGATGCGCGAAGGCGGCTTCCCGACGCTCGAGGTCGCGGTCGCGCAGGTGCGCCCGAACTCGCCCGAGGCCGCCGACACGGTCGCGCGCGCGGCATCGGCGGCGCCGGCCGCGCCAGCTGCGGCAGCCGCCCCACGCACGGAACCGGAACCGGCGAAGCTGGCCGACGGCGTCTGGCAGCTGACGCCGAACGGCGAGGGGAGCATCCTCGTCGAGTTCAACGACTACGTCGTGATGGTCGAAGCGCCTGGTGGCGACGCCGTCACCGCGGCATCGATCGCGTCGGCCAGGCGGCTCGCGCCGAACAAGCCGATCAAGTACGCGATCAACACGCATCATCACGCCGACCACGCCGGCGGGATGCGGGCGTACGTGGCCGAAGGCATTCCGATCATCACGCACGAGTCGCACCGGAAGTATTACGAGGAGCAGATCTTCAGGAACCCGCACTCGCTGAACCCCGATCGCCTCGCGCGGATGCCGCGCGCGCCGATGCTGGAGTTCGTGAAGGACAAGCGCGTGATCACCGACGGCAATCAGACGCTCGAGCTCCACCTGATGAAAGATCAGCCGCACAGCGAAGGGCTGCTGATGGTGTATCTGCCGAAGTCGAAGCTGCTGATCCAGTCCGACGCGTACATTCCGCGTCCCGGCGCGCCGCCGCTGCCCGCGCCGAGTCCCTACACGACGAACCTGGTGGACAACATCTCGCGGCTGAAACTCGACGTCGCGCGGATCGTCCACGTGCACGGCGGCAGCAGCCCGTACAGCGACGTGCTCGCGGCCGCGGGCCGCCCGGTGTCGACGAATTAGGCTAGGCTAGCCTCGCGTCCCCTATCGCGATATATCGTGAGCGGCGCGAAATAGCCCCGGAATTCGCGGCGAATATGTGCGGGCGCGCGTGGAACCGGAATTGCGATTCACGGAGGTGATGTCACAGGCCCACGCCCCGTCGATTCGCGCGGTTCCCTTCGATCACAACCGGCCCTCGGGCTTGGCCACCGAGCTGCTAACCGATGAGCAGCGCCGGCACCTCGCGGAGATCGCCACGGTGCGCTTCGTCCCCCCGCGCACGATCCTCTTCCACGAAGGCGACCCGGCGGAGTCGGTGTTCATCGTCTCGCGCGGCGTCATGAAGGCGTATCGCGAGCTCCGGAACGGCAAGCAGCGCGTGGTCGCGTTCCTGTTTCCCTCCGACGTCCTCGGCCTGGCCGAAGGCGGCCGCTACGTCAACAACGCGCAGGCGCTGACGCCCGCGACGCTGTACGGCATCCGCATGGACACGCTGAAGGACTCGTTCCGCCGCGACTTCGGGCTGCAGTTTCACTTCCTGTGCAAGGTCACCCATGAGCTCCGGGAATCGCAGCGGCAGACCATCGGGATTGCGCGGCGCGACGCGTCGGGCAAGCTCGCGACGTTCCTCGAGATGCTGCAGCGCAACGCGTCGCTGCGCGAGGAGGCCGAGTCCGGCTCCATCTGGCTGCCCATGAGCCGCGCCGACATCGCGAGTTACCTGGGGCTGACGCAGGAGACCCTGAGCCGGGTAGCCGCGCGTCTCAAGCGGCATGGCATCCTGAAGTTTCCCGACCGCCGTCACGTGCAGATCACCGATCGAAGCCGGCTGCACGCGCTCGCCGATCCGGCCTGAAGCGGGTACCACCCAGGGGTACCACCTCGATGCACGGCAGCGCGTGAAAACCGTGCAAACGCCGCGAGGAAACTGCAGCGAACCGCGCCTAAAGTCGCGATAATAACAACCTTCCGTCGTCAACTTTCAGCGCGATCCGCCGTGTATGGCGGCGGCGCATTTGCAGGGTCCTCCGCCACCTATGGGTCGTGCCTTGGTCTTGATGTTTGTCGGGTTGTTCGCCGCCGCGGGAGTTGCTGCGTCTCCGTCGCCAGACGCGAACGTGCCGTCCATCCTGTGGAATCAGCATTCAGCGGACGCCACCGCGTGTGTCCCTGCATCGAGCGCCGTCGCAAGCCGCGGCATCGCCGTGGGACCGGATCAGAATCCGGTGTTCCTGGGCGACATCGCCTTCTCTTCCACGACGCTGGTGGTCGCGAAGTACGACCGGCAGACCGGCGAACGCCTCTGGTGCACGTCGTTCCAGGTGCGGGCCATCGCCCCCAGCGGCCTCCCGTTTACCGTGGCGTTCGCGCAGGCCGGCGGCGTCGCCATCGATTCCAATGGCACGATCTTCATCGCCGGTCACGGCGTATCGACACCGTTCCCTGTGCCGTTTCCGCTGGGACCGGGACCGGCGCCCGCGGCGCCCGTGCAGCGCTATTTCGTGACCACCTGCTCGGCGTCGGGTGTGTGTGCTCCAGTCGTCACGCTGATCAACCCGTCGGTCACCGGTACGCACACCGACACCATTGGCGGCATCGCGATCGGCCCGGATGGGAATCCGGTGTTGACGGGCCTGGCGACGTTCCCTGCGGCTACCCCTTCGAAGCCGAGCACCTTCAAGCTGCTCACCGTGAAAGTGAGCCGCGCGACGCTCGCGCCTCTCGGCGTGGCGCAGGGTGACTCCAACGCTGCAGGCGCGGGCTCGCGCGTGGCCGTCGCGGTGGATTCGTCGAACAACATCCTGGTGACCGGCACCGAGGCCTCGACCTCGAAGTACGACGCGCTGCTGTCGCGGCAGCTCTGGAACGCGCGCATCGCGGGGAGCGGAATTGCCATCACGACATCGGGCCGCGGCGGCGATCGCGACGGCCACGGGTCATCCGGCCGTGACGGCGATCGTTCGAACGACGCGGTCGCGGTCGCGGGAGCGCCGTTCAACGACGCGTCGGGGCGCCGGCATTTCGCCATCACGGTGCTGGACGGCGGAAGGGGCAACACCCTGTGGACGGCCCCGTACAACAGCGGTTTCGACGACGTCCCGCGCGACATCGCGGCGGACCAGGACGGCAACATCGTCGTCGCCGCAGACACCAGCGGATCGATCGGCAGTCCAGCGGTGGTGTTTCAGCGCGGCGTGCTCGTGAGCGTGAACGGCAGGGGACAGTTGAACTGGATGGTGGTCATCCCCTCCAGCCTCGCCGATCGGAGTCTCCATTCCATCGCCGGCATCGCGGTCGGTGAGGACGGCGCTCCCGTGGTGTCCGACGATTCACGCGGCGATCCGTCGGCCACCGTCGCGCACCAGATCATCCAGCTCGACTTCGACGACCACCGGCACGGCCGGGACGGGCGGGATGACGACGACGATGACGATGTCAAGAAGGCCCGGGGGGCGCTCGCATGGGATCAGCCGGCAACCGACACGGTGACCGGCTTCCTGGTGTGCGTCGACGCGCAGCCTGTATCCGCATGCCAGAATGTCGGCAAGCCGGAGGCGGTTGTCCTCCCGTCCACGACCGTCGGGACGTTCACGTATCAATTCGACCTGACGGGAATCACGGCGTTGACGAAGGGAAGCCACACGCTCGCCGTCGTCGCGTATAACGACGGTACCACCGGCGGCGAGAGCGCCGGCTTGAGCGTCGAGGTCGATAACGGACGCCACCGCCACGGGAGAGATTGACGGCGGCGACCGCCGCTAGACGCCCGCGGCGAAGCGCGTGCGCGCGGCGGCGACGATCTGGCCGTACTTCGCCTGCATCAGCTCCCACTCGGTCTCGAGCAGCGAGAGACGCGCGTCGTTCAGCTCGGTCGACGTGATCACGCCGTTCTCGTACGAGACTTCGGCAATCGAGAGCCCTTCGCGCGCCATCTCCACGGCCTTCTGCTCGGTCGCGACGATCTCGCGCGCCGCGTCGAGCTCCCTCGACGCGGACGCCACCTCGAGCCGCGCGCCGTCGAGCGCGGCGTTGGCCGCGTGCTCCGCCTGCTTCACGCGCGCAGTGGCGACGCCGCGCTTCGCGGCGACGCTCGGCGCGTTGAACAGCGGCACCGTCATGCTGACCCCGAACTGATAGCTGCGGTTCGTCCCCTGGAGCAGGTTGGAGAGGCCGTCCTCCTGGTACTGGAAGTTGCCGCTGAAGGCGACCGTCGGTTTCAGCTCGGCGTTGGCGACCGAGACCAGGCGCTGTGCGGCCTCGCGCTGCTGGCCGAGCGAGCGGATGTCGGCGCGTGACGCGAGCGCGTTCCCGAGCGCCGCCGCCGGCGGCAGGCTCGGAATGTCGTCGAGCGATCCCGCGAGCCGCAGCGGCTCTCCCCCCGGCAGCGACAGCACCGTGCGCAGCGTCTGGTAGGCGACGTCGGCGGCGCTGCGCGCGCGAATCAGCTTCGTCTTCGCGTTCGACAGTTCCACCTCGGCGCGCAGCACGTCGAGCCGGGCGGCGGACCCGGCGTCGAACCGCGCCTTCGCGAGGTCGAGATGCTTCTGCGCGATGGTGACGCCCTCGTCGCTGACGCGGATGCCCTGTTCGTTCATCAGCGCCGCGTAGAACGACTCGTAGACCTGCAGCGTCAGCGCCTGCCGCGAGCGCTCGACGTCCAGGCGGCTGGCTTCCTCGCCCGCGGCCTGCGCCGCGTACGCATTGGCGAGACGCCCGCCGGTGTAGATCGGCTGCGACAGGTCGAAGCGCATCACGTTCTCGCGGATCATGTTCGCGCGGAACGCCTGCTCGTTCGGGCCGAAGACGCCGGCCGGAATCTTGAGCAGCGGCGACGCCTGCGTCGGGGTGTAGAGGAAGTTCAGGTTCAGCGACGGCAGGAACGCGGCCTTCGCTTCCGACACGCGGGCCTGGCTCTCGTGCAGCCGCTCCTCGTCCACCTTGAGCGCCTCGTTCCGGCCAACCGCCATTTCTACCGCACGGCTGATGGTCATCGTGCCCGCTTGCGTGGCCGAAGGCGGCACAGGATTCTGAGCCTGGCCCGCAGACGCCGCGGGTGAAGGCGCCCCGGCGAAGGCCCGGGCGACGCTCAGGAATGCCCCGAGCAGCGCGATCACGATCAGCACGCCGGTGACGCGGGCCGCGGCCCGCCCCCACGCGGGCATCGGCGCCTCTTTCCACGTCTTGACGCGGACGAGCGCGCGGTCGAGCAGCAGGTACGCCACCGGCACGACCACCAGCGTCAACAGTGTCGACGTCAGCAGGCCGCCGATGGTCGCAATCGAGATCGGCGCGCGGAACTCGCTGCCGTCGCCGCTGCCGAAGGCGGACGGCATCATGCCGAGGATCATCGCGATGGTCGTCATGATGATCGGCCGGAGCCGCACGGGTCCGGCCTTGAGCAGCGCGTCCTTCACCGACAGTCCCTCCCGGCGCAGCTGGTTCGTGTAGTCCACCAGCAGGATCGCGTTCTTCGTGACGAGCCCCATCAGCATCACCACGCCGATCATCGCGGGCATGCCGATGTTCTTGCCCGTGGCGAGCAGCAGCAGCAGCGCGCCGACGATGGCGAGCGGCAGCGACAGCATGATGATGAAGGGCTCGATGAACGACTCGAACTGCGAGGCGAGCACGATGTAGATGAAGGCGACCGCGAGGATCAGCGCCAGGCCGAGCGCCGCGGCCGACTCCTGCATCATCTCGACGTCGCCGGCAAAGCCCCACTCGAAGTTCGCCGGCATCTGGATGGTCGACATGGCCCGCTCGATGCCCTTCGTCACGTCGCCGAGCGCATAGCCGGCCGCGAGGTCGACGCCGATCTTGGCCTGGCGGCGCCGCTGCTCGCGGTCGATGTTGCTCGGACCGACCGCGGGCGCGAAGCGCGCGACGTCGCCCGCGCGCACGGCCGCGCCGGTCGGCGAGTACAGCGGCGTCCGCAGGACCGCGGCGGGGTCGTTGCGATACTCGGGCGCGAGGCGGACGCGGATGTCGTACTCGCGGTCGCCGTCGCGCAGCTTGGTCGGAACGATGCCTTCCACCATGCCGCGAAGCTGCGACCCGATGCTGCCGACGCTGAAGCCGAGGTCCGCCGCGAGCGGCCGATCGACGCGCGCCACGACTTCCGGCTGGCCGCTTTCCAGGTTGGTGCTGATGTCCACCGCGCCCGGCACCTGCCGCACCTTCGCTTCGATCTCGCTCGTGATGCGCTGCAGCACCGCGAGGTCGTCGCCGCGCACGAAGACGTTGATGGGCGGCTCGTAGGGCGCGCCCTGCATGAACTCGGGGTCGGCGACCTTGGCGTCGACGAACGGCATCGCGGCGAGCCTGGTCCGCAATTCCGCCTTGATCGCCGCCAGCCCTCTCGCGCGCTGATCCTTCTTGGTCGTCCGCACGCGGATCGTGGACGAACGGACCTGCCCGTTGGTGCCGACGGTGCTGAACACCTGGCGCACTTCGGGAATGGCCTGGACGTCGTCCTCGATCTTCGCCACCGCCGCGACGCTCTGGTCGAAGGAGGTGCCCGGCGGGAGGTCGACGATCACCTGGAACTCCCCGCGGTCCTCGACCGGGACGAACTCGGTGCCCATGAACGCCATCGTCCCGAGGCTGGCGACGAAGATCGTGGCCGCGGCCGCGAGCGTCTTCCACGGGTGATGCAGCGCCCAGGCGAGCACCGCGTGGTATCGCCGATCGAGCGCGTCGTAGGCGCGTCCCCAGCGCTCGAACAGCCGGCCCGCGCGCGTGCGCGTCCGTTCCTCGGGCGACACGTAGCGGACGAACCGCGACGAGAGCATCGGGTCGAGCGTGAACGCGACGAGCAGCGACATCGACACCGCGAACGCAATCGTCAGCGCGAACGACTTGAAGAACTGGCCGACGATGCCGGTCATGAAGCCGACCGGCAGGAAGACGGCGAGGATCGTGAACGTGGTCGCCATGACGGCGAGGCCGATTTCCGCGGTCCCGCGATGCGCGGCCGTCATCGGATCCGCGCCAAGCTCCATGTGCCGGTAGATGTTCTCGCGCACGACGACCGCGTCGTCGATGAGGATGCCGATGACGAGCGACAGCCCCATCAGCGTCATCATGTTGAAGGTGAAGCCGGCGATCCACATGAAGAAGAACGTCGCGATGACGGAGGTCGGCAGCGCGAGCGCGCTGATGAGCGTCGAGCGCCAGTCGCGCATGAACAGGAAGATCACCAGCACGGCCATCGCGCCGCCGAAGATGATGTGCTCGCGCACCTGCGCGATGTTCGCCTTGATGAACTCGGCGTCGTCGTGGACCTGGCGAATCTGCAGCGCCGGGAAATTCGGGCCGACGCGCTCGAGCAGCGCGTGCACGCGTTCGGAGATGGCCGCGGTGTTCGCGCCGCTCTGCTTCTTGATCGAGAACGAGACCGCGTCGGCGCCGTTCAGGCGCGTGGTGGAGGTCCGCTCCTCGTAGCCGTCGACCACGCGGCCGACGTCGCGGACGCGGACGGTCGACCCCGCTTCCGAGCGCAGGATGACGTTCTCGACCTCGGAGACGGCCTGGAACTCGCCTTTCGTCCGCAGCGAGATCGTCTGGCCCTCGCGCGTCATGCGGCCACCGGGCACGTCGAGGTTCTCCGCGGCCAGCTTCTCGGCGACGACGCCGACCGGCAGGCCGAGCGCTTCGAGCCGGCCGGGGTCGAGGTCCACCTGGATTTCGCGCACGTCGCCGCCGTTGACTTCGACCGCCGCGACGCCGTCGATCTGCTCGATGAGCGGCTTGAGATCGTCCTCGATCTGCCGGCGCGTGACGTCGGAGGCCTGCGAGGAGCCGACGGCGAACGTCATGATCGGAAGCCCCGCGACGTCGAAGCGGACGATCGTCGGGTCGTCGATCTCCTTCGGCAGGCGGCTGCGAATCGCCGCGACCTTCTCGCGCACCTCGGCGGCCGCGTTCTGCGCGTCCACCTCGAGGCGCAGCTCGACGCCGACGGTCGAGAGCGAATCGGTCGAGCGCGACTGCACGCGCTTGACGCCGTTGATGCCGGCGACGGCGTCCTCAATCGGCTTGGTCACCAGCGTCTCGACTTCCTCGGGCGACGCGCCCGGGTAGACGACGGTGACGTTGACGAACGGAAAGCTGACGTCGGGGAAGAGGTCGATGCCGAGCCGCGTCATCGACACGATGCCGAGCACCATGAAGCT
>DASQAX010000422.1:0-6773 GCA_035635535.1 Vicinamibacterales bacterium
GCGTTCGGATCCAGGCCGGTGATGGGCGGCACGTCGAGCGGCGACGGCAGGTAGTCCACCACGGCGTCGAGCATCGGCTGGACGCCCTTGTTCTTGAACGCGGAGCCGCAGATCACGATGACGAACGGCGCGGGCTCGTGCCGGACCGAATTGATCACGCGATTGCGCAGCGCGGCGCGGATCTCGCTCTCGGTGATCTCGACGCCCCCGAGGTACTTCTCGAGCAGCTTGTCGTCGTGCTCGCTGACCTTCTCGATCAGCTTCTCGCGATACACCTGCGCCTCGGCCATCATGTCGGCCGGAATCTCGGAGACGACGTAGTCGGCGCCCATCGTCTCGTCCTTGTAGGTGATCGCCTTCATCTTCAGCAGGTCGACCACGCCGACGAACTTGTCTTCGGCGCCAATCGGCAGCTGAATCGCCACCGGGTTGCTTCCGAGCTTGGTCTCGATCTGCCCCAGCGTCGCCTTGAAGTCCGCCCCGATGCGGTCCATCTTGTTGACGAAGCAGATGCGCGGCACGCGGTACTTGTCGGCCTGGCGCCACACCGTTTCGGTCTGCGGCTCGACGCCGGAGACCGCGTCGAACACGGCGACCGCGCCGTCGAGCACGCGCAGCGAGCGCTCGACTTCGGCGGTGAAGTCGACGTGGCCCGGCGTGTCGATGATGTTGATCCGGATGTCGCGCCAGAAGCAGGTCGTCGCGGCCGACGTGATCGTGATGCCGCGCTCCTGTTCCTGTTCCATCCAGTCCATGACGGCGGTGCCTTCATGGACTTCGCCGATCTTGTACGTTATCCCCGTATAGAAGAGGATCCGCTCGGTGGTGGTCGTCTTCCCGGCATCGATGTGGGCCATGATGCCGATGTTGCGGGTTCGATTGAGCGGTGTCTGGCGAGGCATTGCTGACTTCCCGATTCCCTCAAAATTTCCTGTGAGCTACCAGCGGTAGTGCGCGAACGCCTTGTTGGCTTCGGCCATCCGGTGCGTGTCTTCGCGCTTCTTGACGGCGCCGCCGCGGAGGTTCGCCGCGTCGAGCAGCTCGTTGGCGAACTTCTCCTGCATCGTCTTGCCGTCGCCGCGCGAGCGCGCGTAGCTGACCAGCCAGCGGATGCTGAGCGACAGGCGGCGGTTCGGGTTCACTTCCACCGGCACCTGGTAGTTCGAGCCGCCGACGCGCCGCGACTTCACCTCGAGGCTCGGCTTCACGTTGTCGAGCGCCTTCTTGAACACCTTGAGCGGGTCGTCGCCGGTGCGCTCCTTGATGATGTCGAAGCTCTTGTACAGGATGCGTTCGGCCGTGCTCTTCTTGCCGTCGCTCATCACGGTGTTGATGAACTTGGTCACCAACGTGCTGCTGTAGACCGGGTCGGCGGCCAGTTCGCGCTTGGGAATCTCTCGTCTGCGAGGCATAACTCAGTCCTAGGACTTCGGGCGCTTGGCGCCGTACTTCGATCGACCCTGTTTGCGGCCCTGGACGCCGACGGCATCCAGCGTTCCGCGCACGACGTGGTAGCGAACGCCGGGAAGATCCTTCACGCGGCCGCCGCGAATCAGCACGAGCGAGTGCTCCTGCAGGTTGTGCCCGACGCCCGGGATATAGGTCGTGACCTCGATGCCGTTGGTCAGGCGGACGCGGGCGACCTTGCGGAGCGCCGAGTTCGGCTTCTTCGGCGTCTGGGTGAAGACACGCACGCAGACGCCGCGCTTCTGCGGGCTGACCTGCAACGCGGGACTCTTCGTCTTGGTGACGATCTTCTTGCGTCCCTGGCGAACGAGCTGGCTGATCGTGGGCATAGCGCGTACAGGCGAATTCTCGCCCTGCTGCTCCTGTTTCACGCGCATGCGGCTGCGAGCCTTCACAGCCGGCGCGTCGTTTCAGGCCTGGAGGTCGGCACCCAGCCGCACCTGGCACCTGAAACTGATGACCCTATCGTTGTGATGCGCGAGGGCAAACCGCCTGTCGGCGGCGCGGTCGCGGACTACTACCACTACTTACCTAAAGGTTGAGACTAGATAGGGTGTCCTAGTCTCAAGCAGAACCTGACGAATATAGCACACGATTCCTTGCATCCACAACGAAGCAGGGACACCTCGCGCTACACTGGCTGGCGCGGAAACGCGGAGGAGAGATGGCGAAACCGGCTCATCAGGTCGAGCAGGTCACGCCCGTGGAGGGCGGATTCCGGCGGGAACTCGGCCTTTTCGACTCGACGATGGTCGTAGCCGGGTCGATGATCGGCTCGGGCATCTTCATCGTCTCCGCCGCTATGGCTCGGGAGCTCGGCAGCCCCGGCTGGTTGCTCGTCGCCTGGCTCGTCACCGGCGTCCTGACGGTGACCGCCGCCCTTTCATATGGCGAACTGGCGGCGATGATGCCCCGCGCCGGCGGCCAATACGTCTACCTGCGGACGGCCTATTCCCCGCTGTGGGGCTTCCTCTACGGGTGGACCCTGTTCACGGTCATCCAGACGGGTACGATCGCCGCCGTCGGCGTCGCCTTCGCCCGGTTCCTCGGCATCCTGGTTCCCTGGGTCGCGGAGGACCGGTATCTCGTCCCGCCGATCCATCTCTCGACCGGCTACGCCGTGTCGCTCTCGACCGCGCAGCTCGTCGGCGCCGTCCTGATCGCGTTCCTGACATGGACCAACACGCGCGGGCTGAGGTACGGAAAGATCGTCCAGAACGTCTTCACGACCACGAAGACCGGCGCGCTGATCGCGTTGATCGCGGCCGGCATCTTCATCGGCCGGAACGCCGATGCGGTCGCCGCCAATTTCGGCGACCTCTGGGCCCCGCGCGGGTTCGAGCCCATCGCGCCCGGCGTCTCCGCCATCACCGCCTTCGGGATCTTCGTCGGCCTCTGCGTCGCCCAGACGGGGTCGCTCTTCTCCGCCGACGCGTGGAACAACATCACGTTCACCGCCGGCGAAGTGAAAAACCCGCGGCGCGACATCCCGCTCTCGCTCGCCTTCGGCACGATGCTGGTGATCTCGCTCTATCTGCTGGCCAACGTCGCGTATCTGCTGACGCTGCCGCTCGAGGCCATCCAGCAGGCACCGGCCGACCGCGTCGCGACGGCGACGGTCAACGCCATTGCGCCGGGGCTCGGCGCGACCATCATGGCGGTCGCCATCCTGATCTCGACCTTTGGCTGCAACAACGGGCTGATCCTCGCCGGCGCCCGCGCCTACTACGCCATGGCGTGCGACGGCCTGTTCTTTCGCCGGGCCGGTACACTGAACGACGCACGGGTGCCGGCGTGGGGCCTGATTCTGCAATGCGTGTGGGCAATCGTCCTGGTGATTCCGCGGACCTTCGATCCGGCCACCGGCCAGTACGGCAACCTCTACGGCAACCTGCTCGACTACATCATCTCGGCGGCGTTGCTCTTCTACATCCTGACGATCGCCGCCGTCTTCCGTCTCCGCAAGACGATGCCCGACGTCCCGCGGCCGTACCGCACCTTCGGCTACCCCATCGTGCCGGCGCTCTACATCGTCGCGGCGGCGGTGATTCTCGGCGTGCTTCTGGTCTATCGCGCGTCCACCACGTGGCCGGGATTCGTCATCGTGCTCCTGGGCATTCCCGTGTTTGCGCTGCTGCGCGGCCGCGGCGGCCGCTAGCCGCCGCCGTCCTCGCCGCGGTTGCGGCGCTCTCGCTTTCCTGCGCCCGCAGCGGGACGCCGGTTCGTCTGCCCGCTCCGTCGGCGGCTCCGACGCTCGCGATCGCGACGTGGAACATGCACGCCGGCCGCGGCGATCTCGCGAGGCTGCGATACGACCTGGCGTCCGGTGTCCTGACGGGCGGGGTGCCCGCCGATTACGTCCTCCTGCTGCAGGAGGATGTCGAGGGCAAGCCGCCGGAGAACAGCGCGCGTGAGACGGCGGCGGCCAACGGGCTCTCGTTTTTCTTCGCGCCCGTGCGCGACGACGCGCGCGGGATGAGCGGCAACGCGATCGTCTCGACACGCCCGCTCCTGGACCCGCGCATCGTGACGCTCGCGCGCGAACGCCAGCCCCGGAGCGCGGTCGCCGCGACCATCAGGCTCGACGCCGCCACGCTCTTCGTCGTCAACGTGCACATGGAGAACCGCATCGCGTGGTGGCGCGCGCTGTTCAGCGACACCGCGCGCGGCAAGCAGGCGACCGAGCTGCTGCGCGACCTCCCTGAGCAGGGCGACGGCATCCTCGGTGGGGATCTGAATACGTGGCTGGGTCCGCGCGAGCCGGCGTGGCGCCTGATGCTGCAGCGGTTTCCGGATACGCCGCGCGATCCGCCCCAGCCGACCTTTCACGATCGGCTGGTGCTGGATCACCTGTTCTTCGATTTACCGGATGGATGGACCGTGACGCGGCGCGTGCTGAAGGATGCGTACGGGTCGGATCATCATCCAGTCGTTGCGACGATCGTGGCGGGTCCGCCTTCGCCTGGCACCGATGCTCGGCGGGACCCGCCCCACGTACGGCAGACCGGCAGATTAGTGGGCCGGGTGCCGCGAGGCGACTCAATCCATCGCCTCGCGGACCCGGCGCTCTCAGCTAATCAGTGGTTGAAGCGGAGCGACACGGCCAGCGCCGCGTGCCGCTTGCGCTCGATGTTCGCCGCGTTGCCGTACATCGCCACGTCGAGCGCCACGCGTTGACCCATGTTGATGCCGACACCGGCCGACGGGTTCCACATCTGGCGCGCGTAGATGCCGCCGCCGCGCACCGCGAGGGTGCCGAAGCGGTACTCGTAGCCGCTGTGGAAGCTCTTGCCGCCGTAGCCCTTGCCGGCTTCGGCGACCGCCGTCCACTTGTCGGCGCGGTAGCCGACGTTGCCGCGGACGTCGACGGGGAGCGTCAGCGCCTTGTCGCCGACAAACGACGGGAGCGTTTCGATGAAGTCCGAATCGCCGAGGAACGGGTTGCCGAGCGAGTAGGTCGTGCGCTCGACGTTGGTCCAGTTGATGCGGTTGGCCACGCCGTTGACGCCGAAGCCGGTCTCCCAGCGATTCACCACCAGGCCCACGCCGAGATCGATCGCGCGGCCGGTTCCCGCCGTCGCGTTGTCACGCGTGACGACGAGGGGCGACGGGAGGAACGGGTTCACCGTGAGAAGGCCCGTGCGATCGGTGTCGAGGCGCAGCGCCAGGTTGACGTCCTCGTAGCGGAAGCCGTGCAGGTAGTTGTAGTTCGCGGCAACGTAGACGCCGTCGCGGTCGGACGTGGACGAGGGCAGCGCGAACCGGCCGCGATAGCCGCCCGTGATCGCCATCGCCATCTGGCCGCGTGTGGCGGTGCCGAGACGCATCTGCGCATTGGGCACGTAGATGTCGGCCTGCGCGCCGAGGACGTCGATCAGCTGCTGATCGAAGTTCACGTCGGTCTGCATCGCGAGGTACGGACCCGCGCCGACGTACACGCCATGGAAGGCGCCGCCCGATCCCCGCTTCACCTTGATCGTCCCGCCCCAGTTCGGCGACGCCAGTCCTTCGGCGCGCGGCTGGTTCGACGGCGCCATGCCGCGATAGCGATTGAGATCTCGGCTCAGCGTCGCGTTGCGGATGTCCGTGACGAAGTTGTTCAGACCGGTGGTGCCGCTGACCTGACCCGGCGTCACGGCATCACGGCCGAACGTGTAGTGCAGCGGCGACGCCGCGTACTCCATCGTCCGGATCACGTCGAAGTTGTCCTTCGTGGGGTTGAGCCTGTCGAAGTCGCGGAACACCTGGAACAGCCCGAACGGCAGCACGATCGACCGATATTCGTTCTCTTCTTCGATCATCTTCGAGGCGAGGTTCTCGCCGCTGCCCGGCGAGCCGAGCGCGACTTTCCTGGCGTCGAACGACCAGTTCTGAGCGAAGGCCGGCGCGGCGAACAGCACGCACGCGGCGAGGGAGAGCACACCTTTGCGTAGGGACACGGACATCCTCCTGCAACTTCCGTATTGATTGGAAAACCGGCCCGAGCCGAGCCGATTACAAGACGTTATCGGACGCGCGCGGACTCCGGAAGACACGCCGGATCAATTTCAGTGACGCGTGATGCAGAAAAATGAAATCCGGACGCCGCTGCGCGAGCCGGCGAAGTAGTCAGCGCCCGCCGGCCCGCTCCGGGCCCTGCCGCCTCGCCTCTTCGGCCAGCTGCAGGAACGTCCGCTTGAGACGGTCCAGGTCGGCCTCCTCGAGCTCCTCCAGGTCCAGCAACTCGTTGCGCGCGTGTCCGAACGCGCGAATCAGCTCGTCCAGCTTCACCTGAATCGCTTCCGTGTCGCGGTTCTGGGTGCTTTGAATCAGGAACACCATCAGGAAGGTGACGATGGTGGTGCCAGTATTGATGACGAGCTGCCAGGTGTCGCTGAAGCCGAACCACGGCCCGCTGAGCGCCCACACGAAGATGACTCCGACAGCGATGAAAAATGTCACCGGCCGGCCCGACACGTGGGCCGTCCACTTGGTCAGCCGCGTGAACCACGAACGTGATTTGGTCGGTCTCATGGTGCGCGGATGCTATCATTCGCGCATCCCCTCAATGTTCCGCACGTTCAGGCGTTTTGTATGGCCGCCTGTCGACCCGGCGGTCGTGGACGCCGGACGCGAAGGCGAGCTGGCGGTGGCGCGTACGCGCATCGCGATCGTCGGGTTGCTGGCGCTGAACCCAGCGGCGGCACTCGCACGCCAGCCGGATGACGCGGCCGCCCTGCTGACGCTCGTGATCGAGCTCTTCTTCCTCGCGCTGTCGATCACCGTCCTCCAGCTCGCCCGGCGGCACCCGCCGGTCGTGGGGCTCG
>DASQAX010000423.1:0-8936 GCA_035635535.1 Vicinamibacterales bacterium
ATCTCGTGGGCCATCGCATGCGCGAGCAGGATGACGATGTACATGTCGTCAGTTTCAACGTCACGCGACATGTTCAGGTGCGTCTGCGCGAAGCGTTCGACGCGGTCATAAAAGACGTACGCGATTCGACCGCGGTATTCGCGCGTGCCGATCGCGGCGCCGAGCGCTGTCGTGTCAACGGTCAACTCGTCTGTCAACTCGCGACAGAGAATGACGAGGGTCAGGAGTCCGTCGGATGACGCCTCCAGGTCATCGGCGCCGGAGGTCGTCGCCGCGTCGGTGATCCAGGCGATGTCTACTCCCACGTCCCGGAAGATTCGGCTCATTTCGGCCCGCGCTCGACCGACCAGGTTCGCCTGAATACCAGGGTCGTCGCACACGTGCAGGACGACGTTCAATGAGGGTCTCGGCCCCGCGGTCGCGGGACTGGCTAGTCCGGCCAGCGCGGTGGCCAGGACCAAGCTGGCGAGCTTGAATGTGCGTGTGTCCATTGACGTCCATTCCGACCCCAACGCGGAAGCGGGCGTCAAAACCGGCTCACCGGGTGCGGGTATTACCTCCCATTTCGAGGCTCTCAAGCGGTTGGACGGGGGTGGCACCCCTGCAGTTCCGTTGGCGACGCTGGAACTCCGACCGAATTGGTCTTGACCGACTGAAACGGTCGGGTATAGAGTCCACTCCTAACTATGAGACTCAATCTCACGTGTGCCCTGGCCGCCGTCCTCCTTGCCGCGTCCGCCCCTTCATACGCGCAGACCACCGTGTTTCGCGGTCGCATCGTCGATCCGATGCGCGCAGCGGTCGCCGGCGCGCGCATCTCAGCCTTGCCGGAGAGGGGCGGCACTGCGGCGGCGATCGTCTCGGACGAAACCGGGGGATTCGCGCTCGAGCTCGACGCCGGGACCTACACCCTCACCGTGAGCTCTCCAGGCTTCGTCGACATGTCGCGCACGGTGACCGTCCCCGGTGCGGCCGCGTCAGCGGGTGAGTTCGTGCTGCAGTTGGCGAGCTATACGCAGTCCGTCGAGGTGGCGGGAAAGGCCGGCGCCGACGGGCGCATCAACCCGAGCACGAAGACGCCCACGCCGCCTCGCGATACGCCGCAGGCCGTGACCGTGGTGAGCAGCGAATTGATCCGGGACCAGCTGATGTCGAGCGTCGCCGACACGATCAACTACGTGCCGGGGATGACGTCGCACCAGGGCGAAAACAACCGCGACCAGGTCATCATCCGCGGCAACAGTTCCTCCGCCGACTTCTACGTCAACGGCGTGCGCGACGACGTCCAGTACTACCGCGACCTGTACAACGTGGCGCGGATCGAGGCGCTGAAGGGGCCCAACGGCATGATGTTCGGCCGCGGCGGCGGGGGCGGCGTCGTCAACCGCGTGACGAAGCAGGCCGGTTTCACACGCACCGGCGAAGCGATGCTGCAGACGGGCTCGTTTGGACATCGGCGGCTGACGGCCGATGTCAACCAGCCGCTGACGGGCACCGCGGCGCTGCGGATCAACGGCGTCTTCGAGGACTCGGACAGCTTCCGCAACGGCGTCGGCCTGCAGCGGTATGGCGTCGCGCCGACCGTTACCGTGATGCGCGGCGATCGTACCGCCCTCACGTTCGATTACGAGCACTTCCACGACCGGCGCGTCGCCGACCGCGGCATCACGTCGTACCACGGCCGGCCCGCGGACGTCCCGATCTCGACGTTCTTCGGCAACGCGCCGGACAGCCACGTGCGCGCCGATGTGGATCTCGCCGGCGCCACCATCGAGCATCACGTGGCCGGCTTCACGATTCGAAACCGCAGCGTCGTCGGCAACTACGATCGCGGGTATCAGAACTACGTGCCAGGCGCGGCGACCGCGGACCGGACGAGCGTCGCGCTGAGCGCCTACAACAACGCGACCGCGCGGCTGAACGTGTTCAACCAGACCGACGTCGTCCGAATCGCGCAGTCAGGCCGTGTGCGCCACACCATCCTCGTCGGGGCCGAGGCCGGACGGCAGCGAAGCCGCAACTTCCGCAGCACGGGTTATTTCGACAACGCGACGACGACGGTCCTCGTGCCGTTCTCGAACCCGGTCACCAGTCTCCCTGTCACCTATCGTCAGAGCGCCACCGACGCCGACAACCTCGTTCGCACGCACCTCGCGGCGCTGTACGCGCAGGACCAGGCGGAGCTCTCGCGGTTCGTCCAGGTGATCGGCGGCGCGCGGTTCGACCGCTTCGACCTCCAGTACCACAACAAGCGGAACGGCGACACGCTGCGGCGCGTGGATCATCTCGTCTCGCCGCGCGCGGGCGTCGTGCTCAAGCCCGTTGCGGCCGCCTCGATCTACGGCAGCTATTCGCTGTCGTATCTCCCGAGCTCCGGCGACCAGTTCGCGTCGCTCACGGCGATCACGCAGCAGATGAAGCCGGAGCAGTTCACCAACTACGAGTTGGGCGCGAAGTGGGACGCGACCGCGGACCTGTCGCTGACGACGGCGCTGTACCGGCTCGATCGGACCAACACGCGTGCGACCGATCCCGCGGATCCGACGCGCATCGTCCAGACCGGCGGCCAGCGGACCAACGGATTCGAGGCCGGGGTCAGCGGAGCGGTCACGCGCGCCTGGAAGATTGCCGGCGGCTACTCGCATCAGGACGCGTTCGTCACGAGCGCGACGACGGCGGCGCGCGCCGGCGCGGAGGTCGCGCAGGTGCCGCATCACATGTTCTCGCTGTGGAACAACTATCAGCTGCTGTCGAGGGTCGGCGCCGCGCTCGGCATCATCCGCCATTCGGGCATGTTTGCCGCGATTGACGATACGGTCACGCTTCCCGGCTACACGCGCGTCGATGCCGCGCTGTTCGTGTCGCTGACCGATCGTACGCGCCTGCAGGTGAACGTGGAGAACGTGTTCGATCGGACGTATTACGTGAACGCCGACAGCAACACGAACATCTCGCCCGGTTCGCCGCGCGCGGTCCGCGTCGCGCTGAGCGCAGGTTTTTAAACGTTCGCCGCTCCCGAAGTACGAAGAAACCGAAGCACGAAGACCGTGCGAACCACGAAGGACGCGAAGGGCACGAAGAAAATCTAGGATTTCTTGGCGTTCTCGTTCCTCCGTAATCGAACCCTCGTCGTGACCCTTCTTGCAGGGCCACGAGGGTGGTTCCTGCTGGTCTCCTCCCCGCACTTGCGCTGATTGCAGGCGCCGCCTGTGGCATCGCGTTCCAGTCTCAATGGCGGCTGCTCCTGTGGCTGCTGCCGATCCTCGTCGCTGCCGCATGGCTCGCGTGGCGCTTCCGATATCCGCGCGCGACGCTCGTGGCATTCGTGTGTGCGTACGGCTGCTCCGGCTTCGTCCTCGGCGCGCACGCGCGCGATGCCGCAATCGACACGCCGCTGCGGCGGTCTGTTGGCGGCGACTTCGGGCGGCCCATCGCGACGCGCCTCCTGCTCACCGAAGACGCGGACTCCGAGGACACCGTCACGATCCTTCGCGGCCGCGTCACCGCCATTCGCGAAGGCAGCAAGTGGGCGCCGTCCGATGGTGGGGTCGTCGTCAGCGTTGGCGGCGTTGCCGGCCGGACGCGTGCCGGCGAGTGGCGGCGCGGCCGGCTGCTCGAGGCGCCGATCGCCTTCCGCCGCCCGGCCCGCTACCTGAACGACGGGGTTCCGGACTTCGAGCGCGAGGCCGCGCTCGACGGCGTCACGCTCCTGGGCTCGATCAAGAGTGGCTTCCTCGTCCAGTTGATTCGGCGTGGCTCGATCGCCAGCGAGGTCGGCGCCGCGGTGCGCGTGTACGTGAGACGCGCCGTGAGCCGCCGAATCGCGCCGCACAGCGATTTATCAGCGGCGATCGTGTCCGCGGTGCTCATCGGGGACCGGAGCGGCCTGCCGGACGACATCCGCGTGCGCCTGCAGGCCGCAGGCACCTATCACGTCATCGCCATCTCGGGCGGCAACATCGCGATCCTCGCGACGCTGATGCTCGTCTCGTTCGCGCCGGTCGGGTTGTCCGGCCGCCGTGCCGCGTTCGCGACGCTGATCCTGCTGTTCGCGTACGCGGAGGTCGTTACCGCAGGGCCCTCGGTGTGGCGCGCGACGCTGGTCGCGGCCGTCTACCTGACTGCGCGCCTCCTCGATCATCGCAGTGCCCCGTGGCAGGCGATGGCGGTCGCCGGCGGCCTGCTCGTCGTCATCGCACCGCTCGACGTCAGCAACGCCGGCTTCGTGCTGACATTCGGCGCGACCGCGGCGCTGCTCGGTGTGGTGAACCGCGGGCTCGCGCGTCCACGATGGCTGTCGTGGCTGGCTGCGTCGATTGCCGCGTCCGCTGCCGTCGAAATCGCCCTGCTGCCGGTGATGGCGGCAACCTTTTCGCGGATTACGCTCGCGGGTCTCGTGCTGAACCTCGTGGCCGTTCCCGCGATGGCTCTCGTCCAGGTTGCCGGTCTCGTCGCGGTCTGTGCGAATGCCATCGATGGCATCGCGTCCATGGCAGGGTGGCTCGCACATCTCGGCGCGTTCGCGATCGTCGAGAGCGCTCGTCTCGTGGACATCGCCCCGTGGCTCGCGTTTCGCGTCCCTTCGCCGTCTTCTCTCGTCATCGTGATCTACTACGCCGGGCTCGCGCTGTGTCTCTGGCGCCGGGCACCCTGGACTCGTATCGCCGGACTCGGTGTCGTGATCGTCGCCGCGACCTTGATCGTGACCGGCGCACGCTGGCCGCATGACGTTCCCGGACTGCGGCTGACGATGGTGGACGTCGGGCAGGGCGATGCGATGGTGCTGCAGGTGCCCGGGCGTCATGCGCTGATGGTGGATACCGGAGGCAGCCCCTTCGGCGGCGGAGGCTTCGATATCGGTACACGCGTTGTCGAGCCCGCGCTCTGGGCACGTGGCATCCGCAGGCTGGATGCGCTGCTCGTCACGCATGGCGATCCGGATCACATCGGCGGCGCGGCGCCGCTCATCGACGACTTCAGCCCCGCATCCCTGTGGCAGGGGATAGCGGTCGCGCGCGCCGTGTCGCTGCAGGCACTGCTCGCGCGTGCCGCCGCGTCGAACGTCAGCATCGAGGAACGGCGCGAGGGCGAAGGGTTCCGCATCGGGTCCGCGCGAGTGCTCGTTCTTCATCCGCCGGCGCCGGACTGGGAACGGCAGCGCGTGCGCAACGACGATTCCGTCGTCCTCGAGGTGCTCTACGGCGACGTCGCGCTGCTCCTGACCGGCGACATCGGCAGCGACGTCGAGCGCGCCATCGTTCCACGCCTGGTGCCGGCGAAGATACGCATCCTCAAGGTCGCACACCACGGCAGCCGCACATCGACTTCGCAGGAACTGCTCGATGCGTGGCGTCCGCAGATCGCGCTCATCAGCTGCGGGCGCGGGAACCCGTTCGGTCATCCGGCTGCGGAGGTCGTGTCGCGGCTCGACGCGGCCGGAGCCCGCATCTACCGCACGGATCGGGACGGGGAAATCACCGTCGACACAGACGGAGAGCATGTGGTCGTGAGGACATTCGCAGGAGAAAAGCCGTGAACCACGAAGGCATTCGCAAACACGAAGACCACGAAGATCTTCCGGAACGTTTCAGGATGAGGCGGGTCTCACCGCTCGGTCCGGAGGCGGATCGACTGATGACGCACACGATTGGTTGCGCAATAGCGGTTCACCGCGCGCTTGGTCCCGGTTTCCTCGAATCGATCTATCGCAAAGCGATGTGCGTGGAACTGGATGCGCGAGGAATCCCCTTCGAGGTGGAGCGACCGGTCAGTGTCTCGTACCGTGGTGTCGAAATACCCGGGCAACGCATCGATCTCATTGTGGGAGGACTGATTGTCGTCGAACTGAAGACAGTGACCCGGTTCGACCGCGTCCACGTGGCCCAGCTGATTTCGTACCTGAAGACCACGGGGTTGCGTGGCGGCTTACTAATTAATTTCCGGGTACCGCTTCTGGTGAAAGGCTTGAAACGAATAGTGCTGTAGGTTCGCTCCGCGTGCTTCGTGAGTCGCGCGCGCAGCGCGCCTTCGTGGTGATCCCGCCGGGGAACGCCGTCACGAAGCAGCTTTCACTCTCTGCCACTCCTCCTCCATCGCATCCAGCGGCACATCGCTCAGGATCTGCCCCCGCTCCGCGAACGACCGTTCCATCGCGTCGAACCGCTTCGTGAACTTCTCGTTCGCGCGCCGGAGCGCCGCCTCCGGCTCGATCCCGAGCTTCCGCGACAGGTTCGTGATGGCGAACAGCAGATCGCCCATTTCCTCCTCGGCGCGGGACAGATGACCGGTCGCGCCCGATTCCACCTCGCACCGGACCTCCGCGACCTCCTCCTCGATCTTGTCCAGCACGTCGCCGGCCTTCGCCCAGTCGAACCCGACAGCCGCCGCGCGTGAGCTGATCTCGTACGCCCGCAGCAGCGACGGAAGCGTCTTCGGTACGCCGCTCAGCGTGGTCTTCGCGGGCTTGTCGGCCTCACCATTCGCCTCGCGCTCGCGCGCCTTCATCGTTTCCCATCGCTCGATCACCTGGCCGGTGGTGACCTGCTCGTCGTCCTTCTGCCGGGCGAAGACGTGCGGATGGCGGCGCACGAGCTTGTCGCGAATGCCGTCGATCGCGTCGCCGATGGAGAAGTGGCCGGCCTCCTCGCTGATCTGCGCGAGGAACACGGCTTCGTAGAGATAGTCGCCAAGCTCCTCGCGAAGATCGGCCGTGTTGCCGGCGTCGATCGCCTCGAGCACCTCGTAGGTCTCTTCGAGCACGAACGGCCGCAACGAGGCGTGCGTCTGCTCGCGGTCCCACGGACAGCCGCCCGGCGCGCGCAGCGTCCGCATGATCTTCAGCAGGGCCTCGAACTTCTCGCCGACGCTTTCACTCATGAGTCGCTCTTGAGATTTGGGATTTGGGATTTGGGATTCGGGATTTACGACTTGCCGCTATGCTAGCATTCGACTTTCGTTATGGCTGATCACGAGCACGAACATCCGCACGACCACGACCACGACCACGACCACGACCACGGCACGGAAACGATCAGCTTCGCCGCGTTCGTGCTGTCGCTCGCCCACACGGCGGCCGTGCACTTCGGCGATATCCCGGATCCGATGAGCGGACAGATGTCCGAGGCGAATCTTCCCGCCGCGCAGCAGATGATCGACATCCTGTCGCTGCTCGAGGCGAAGACGCGCGGCAATCTGTCGGCCGAGGAACGGCAGCTGCTCGAGCAGATTCTCTACGAGCTGCGGCTGCGCTTCGTCGAGGCCAGCAAGCCGCAATCGCGCATCATCACGCCCTAGTCGGCCGCCCGTCGAGGTGGCGGCCTCGCTGTGCACCGTGTGCGCTGTGACGTGGTATAGATCGGCACAAGGCTGTGAACACCGAAGCTGTGCAGCAGGGTCCACGCGTGCCTGGGCGACTGCTGCTGCGAACGTTGCGTCGGCCACGTCCCATCGCGCAGCGCACGCTTCGTCGGTGTCTTCTACCCACCGTCGCCCGGCGGGTACACGCATACTGCGTTGCTCCGGAGTTCACAGCCGCTCCGAGGGAGACCCAGGGCGGCTTGCCGCGCGCGCGCTGATCCGCGATCATCTGGTTCTTGACCCCGGGCCGAGTGACGATGCTGGGCACCGGGACGTCGCACGGCGTCCCGATGATCGGCTGCAACTGCGCGACGTGCCGTTCGACCGATCCCCGGGACCGGCGCCTTCGTCCGTCGATTTACATCGACGTTCCCGGCTGCGCGCACATCCTCGTCGACGCGGCGACCGACCTGCGGCAGCAGGCGCTGCGCCACGAGATCGGCCACGTCGACGCCGTCCTCTTCACGCACGCGCACGCGGATCACATCCTCGGGCTCGACGACCTGCGCAGCTTCAACGCGCTCCAGGGCACCGCGATTCCGTGCTACGCGAATCGCGAGGCGTGGGAGACGATCCGCCGGCAGTTCGCCTACGTCTTCGAGGGGCCGCTGCAGATCGGCGGCGGCGTGCCGCAGCTGACGACCAACGAGATCAGGGAGCCGTTCTTCATCCGCGGCGTCAGGATCGTGCCGGTGCCGCTGTGGCACGGCCGCCTGCCCATCCTCGGCTTCCGCTTCGGCAGCTTCGCCTACCTGACGGACTGCAACCGCATTCCGGATGAGTCGTGGCCGCTGGTCGAGGGGGTCGACACGCTGGTCCTCGACGCGCTGCGCGACGAGCCCCACGAGACGCACTTCACGCTCGGCGAGGCGGTGGCCGCGGTCGAGCAGATCGCCCCGCGCCGCGCGTACTTCACGCACATGACGCACGACCTGCCGCACGCGAAGACCAACGCGCGGCTGCCCGCGGGCATTGAGCTGGCATATGATGGCCTCGTGCTCGACATCGAGGTGGACGTCGCCTAGGCGTGGAGGTTCTTCACTTTCCAGACGATCCGCGCCCGCCGTGGCTCGCGCATCCCGTGCTCGCCCTCGGAAACTTCGACGGCCTTCACCGCGGACATCTCAAGATCATCGAGCGCGTCCGTCGCGGCGCGGCCGAGCATGGCGGCACGCCGATGGCGATGACCTTCGACCCGCATCCCTCGCGCGTGGTCCGGCCCGACAAGGCGCCGCCGCTGCTGATGACGAAAGAGCAGCGCCTCGAGGCGTTCGAGCGCGCCGGCATCAACGCCGTCGCGGTCGTGCGCTTCACGACGGAGCTGTCGAAGTGGGATCCCGAGACGTTCGTGCGCGCGGTGCTCGTCGACTGGCTCCGCGTCTCCGAAGTGTGGGTCGGCGCGAATTTCCTGTTCGGACACGACCGCAGTGGTAACTTTTCCACGCTGCGGACGCTCGGCCAGCGCTACGGCTTCCGCGCGGACAAGATCGACGCCGTTCGCTACAAGGAGTTCGTCGTCAGCAGCACGCGCGTGCGCCGCCTCGTGGCGGAAGGCCGCATGGACGAAGCCGGCGCGCTGC
>DASQAX010000424.1:0-11182 GCA_035635535.1 Vicinamibacterales bacterium
CATTACCATGGATGGATGCGGAGGATCGACCACCACGCCGAGTCCCAGCGTCACACCGTCCCCCGCGCCCCCCCCGGCGGTGGACGTGAACGGATCGGTCGCGACCAATCACGCCGCACCCCACATAGCGGTCATCACCGCCGCGCAGATCACCGCGGGGAGCGCGATCTCGCTGAACATCCAGGGCATGGCCACGCACCCGCACCAGGTCGATCTCACGCAGGCCGAGCTCGTCTCGCTACGGAACCGCACGGCGGTGACGAAGGAGTCGACCAACGTCAACAACCATACCCACGTGGTGACGTTTACACCGGCCTAGGAACATCTCATCGCGTCGGCGTGGAACCGTGATTCCGCCGCTCATCGACGAGGGAACCTCGCCGAGCGGAATCACCTCCACCTTCTGCCCTAAGCTCGACCGTGGTCCTCTCCTTCGGATGCCCTGAGCCGTATCGTCCCGTTGCACCGCCAGTTCCCGGGCACGCCTGGTGCTCTTGAAGCGTCAGCGATCGTCGTCGCGCGCGATTTCCTGAACGAATCGTCTTCGAGCGCCGCGCACGATGACGACATGCCGTGATGGATCCGGCGCGGCGGTGCGCGAGCAGTCCGCGAGGTCCGCGAAAAGGAGGGACTGGTGAATCGCATCGTCCTGGCCGTGTTCGTCGTGTCCGCCCTGGTCGCGACCCTGGCCACGTGCGACCGTCATCCATCGGAATTGGTCCAGGGTCAGGCGTCGAGCCCCTCATCCGTGCCCACGCTCGCAGGGACGTCGTGGCAGCTGATCGGATTCCAGGGCAGTGACGGGACGACGCTGACGCCCGACGACAGAACGAAATACACCATCGACTTCGGCGACGGCGGGCAGCTGACCACCCGCGTCGATTGCAATCGCGGACGCGGGACCTGGGAATCGAACGGCCCGAATCAGCTTCAGTTCGGTCTGCTCGCCCTCACGCGCGCGCAGTGCCCGCCCGGGTCGCTGCACGATCACATCGTCAGGCAGTGGGGCAACGTCCGGTCGTTCGTGATCCGGGATCGCCACCTCTTTCTCTCGCTGATGGCCGACGGCGGGATCTACGAGTTCGAGCCGGCGCAACCGCGCCAGACCTCTCCGTAGAGGCACGCATGCTGTTGGCGCTTGCCACCGCGCTCGTCCTGGCCGCGGGGCCGCAGCCGTCCTCGACGGATCGCGGCCGCGCCGAGCAACTGGCGCGGTCGGGGAAGACCGTCGAGGCGATGGAGATCTTCGTCCGCCTCGTCGAGCAGGACCCGGCCGACGTCGAGGCGCGCCTGTGGGTGGCGCGCCTCGAAACGCGCCTGGGACGTCTCGCCGACGCGGAATCCGGGTTCCGCTCGGTGCTCCGCGAGCATCCCGCGGACGTCGACGCGCGCATCGGTCTGGCGACCGTGCTGACGCGGCGGGGGAAGCCGGAAGAGGCGCTCGCGATTCTCACCGACGTCGAACGGAACACCGGCGAGAACTCCGATCTCTTCGGCGGGCTCGGCCGCGCGTACCGCCGCGTCGGCGACGACCGGCGCGCGCTCGACTACTTTCGGCGCGCTCACCGGCTTGCGCCGCGCGATCCGGATCTCACGGCCGGCTTCGAAGCCGTCGCGCGCGTCTACGCGCACTCGCTGGCCTTCGAGGGATTCACCCAGGGCGGCGCGCCCGGCGCCGGGGTGCAGTCAGGGTCGATTGGCACGCGCGTACGCGTCGTGCCGCGGCTGCACATCGACGTGAGCGGCAGGATGCAGCAGGGACCCGGCTATTCCGACGCCACTGCCGGCGCTGGCGTCCTGTGGCGCGCTGCGCGCGCGACCACCGCGGAATTCCACGCGCTCGGAGGTCCGGACAACATCGCGCTGGCGACCAGCGACGTTTCGGGCGGCGTCACGCACTACGCGGGCGTGTTCGAGATCGGCGGCGCCGTGCGACGGTTCGCGTTCCCGGGCGCGCGTGTCCTCGCCGCCTATCCGACATTCGCCTGGGACCCCGGCGGCCGATGGCGGCTCGACTCGCGATACACCTACACGCAATCGTCGTTCGACCAGACAGGCCAGTCGAGGGGCGATCACTCGGCGATGCTGCGCGAGACATGGCGCGGATGGCGTCGCGTCGCCATCAACGCCGTGTATGCGTACGGCGTCGAGAGCTTCGAGCAGCTGACGGCGGATCGCCTCGGCTCGCTGGGCATGAACACGCTGGCCGCCGGGCTGCGAATCGACACCCCGTCGTTGACGACGATCGCGACGACGTGGGAGCACGAATGGCGGTCGAACCGTACGACGGTCGACCGGCTCAACCTGTCGATCGTGCAGACCATTCCATGATCGAGCTGCTGCTCGCTTTCGAACGCATCGCGGTCTGGATGGTGTGGGCCGGCGTCGTCCTGGCGCTCTCGATGCTCTGCGCCGTCGTGACGGGCCGCGTCGCGTACGCGTGGCACGAGGAGCGCCGCCACCGGTTCGAGCGCCACTACGGCCCGCTCGTGGCCCGGGCGCTCGAGGGAGACCGCGCTGCGCGGCACGCGATCGTCACGTGCCCGCCGCGCGACCACTTTGCGATGGCGACGCTGCTCATCACGCCGCTGATCGACGATCGCGACCCCCGCCGCGTCGCCGCCACGCGTGCCATCGTCCGCAAGATGACGCGCGGACGCCTCGGGAACCGGCTCCTGCCGAGCCGCTGGTGGTGGCGCCGCGCGCTCGCGCTGCGGGCCATCGGGCTGCTTCAGATGGCAGACCGCACGCACGAGGTCATCGCCGCGCTCGACGACGAACATCCGGAAGTGCGCGGTGCCGCGCTGGACGCGCTGGCGGACATGCAGGATCCCGCGGCGCTCCCCGTCATCGTCACGCGCCTCCACGATGCGTCGCTGCAACGCGGCCGCCGCGTGGCCGCGCTCGCGGCGTTCGGCGCGCGCTGCGAGCCGCTGATCCTGGACCTGGCGCGCGAGGACGAGGAGCATCGCATCAACTACGCCCGGGCGCTGGCGGTGTGCGGGACGGAGCGGTCGCGGGCGATCTTGTGCGAGTGGACTCGCGATCCACGTGCGGATGTCCGCGCGGCGGCCTTCGAAGCGCTCGCGCATGTCGGCTTGGACGACCGGGCGGCCGCGCTGGCCATCAACGCGCTGCAGAGCACCGATGCGCCTGTGCGGGCGATGGCGGCAGGCGCGCTGCGCGGGTGGGAGGGCACCGGCAATGCCGCGTGGCACCTCGCGCGCCATCTGGACGACACGTGGGCGGTGGCCGTGAAGGCCGCACGGTCGCTGCAGTCGATGCGTCAGGCCGGCCGCGACGTCCTCGAGTCCTGGGCGCGTCGTTCGGACCTGGCCGGCATACTCTCGCGCCAGATGTTGTGGGAGAGCGCGCGGTCGTGAGCCTCACGGGGGTCCTCGAGATATTTACCCTGCTGGTCACGCTGTATTTCGCGCTCTGGAACGCGTCGCAGATCGCGATGGGCGCCGCCGCGTCGATGTTCCTGTGGCGCTATCAGCGCCGGCGGACCCGCCGCAACCGTGCGCTGGCCGGCCGCCTCGCGTCGCCGCCGCTGGTCTCGGTGATCGTGCCCGCCTGCAACGAGGCGCTGACCATCGTCGACAGCGTCCGCGCCCTGCTCGCGCTCGACTACGAGGCGCGGGAAATCGTCATCGTCAACGACGGCTCGTCGGACGGCACTCTCAACGTGCTGCGACGGACGTTTCAGATGCTGCCCGCGCCGGTCGCCTTCGCGCAGCCGTTGTCCACGGCGCGGGTGCGCGGCGTGTTCCGATCGATTGAGGAGCCCGCGCTCGTGGTCATCGACAAGGAGAACGGCGGGTGCAAGGCCGACGCGGCCAACGCCGGCATCAACGCCGCGTCGGGCGTGCTGGTCCTGGTCATCGATGCCGACACCGTCCTCGAGCCGGACGCGCTGAGCCGAGCTGTGCTGCCGTTTCTCGACGATCCCACGACTGTCGCCGTCGGCGGCTACGTCGCGATTGCCAACGGCTGCCGCATCGAACACGGTCGTGTCACCGACGTGGCGCTGCCGCGAAGCTGGCTGGCACGGTTCCAGATCGTCGAGTACATGCGCAGCTTCCTTCTCTTCCGACTCGCGTGCGCCTCGTGCAACGGCGTCACCGTCATTTCCGGCGCCTTCGGCCTGTTCCGGCGCGATGCCGCCATCGAGGTCGGCGGCTACGACCCGACCGCGATTGGCGAAGACATGGACCTGACGCTCCGGCTGCAGACGTTCTTCCGGTCACGGCGCCAGCCGAGCCGTATCGCTTTCGTGCCGCTTCCGATGTGCTGGACGCAGGCGCCCGAGGACCTGGCCTCGCTGCGGTCGCAGCGCTGCCGCTGGCGGCGTGGCCTGCTGCAGGTGCTCTGGCGCCATCGCCGCGCGATTGGCAATCCGCGTTACGGCATCGTGGGACTCGGCGTGCTGCCCTATACCGCCATCGTCGAGGGGCTTGGGCCGCTCCTCGAGGTGTCGGGCTATGCCATCACCACCGTGGCGGTGTTCCTCGGCGTCCTCAACTGGAGTCACTATCGCGTGCTGCTCGCGGTGTCGATTCTTTTCGGCGCCGCGGCCACGATGCTGGCGGTGCTCCTGAGCGACGTCGCCACGCGCAAGTACAACCGCGGCCGCGATCTAGCGCTTCTGATCACGATTGCGATCGTCGAAAACATCGGCTTCCGCCAACTCAACTCCTGGTGGGGATGTGTCGGGACCGTACAGGCGCTGACGGGCAAAGGCGGCTGGGGACCGATGCGCCGCCGCGCGTTCGAGAGCCGCGCCGCCTAGCCAGCCGTCCGCGTGGCGACGATCTTGTGATCGGCGGCCGCGGCGCGCCAGCTGATTGACGTCCTTCTCCCGCTGTTCACTTCGCCTCCACGCGTCGTTATCACGTATTGGTAAGCGCCTCATACGAGCGCCGCGGGAGAACTACGACGAGTCGAGGCCGACACACCATCTGCGCCGCCCTGCATTGACGAAAAAACTTGCGCGGGTATGGCGATCGGGGAACGCGAGGCGTATAGTGTGCGCTTCCCGCATCTGCTCAGGTAGATCGGCGTCGAATGTCTCCTTCTCCCCCCCGGGAGCAGTCTGTTGATGTTCGAGCCAGGGTCACAGGTAGGGCGTTACGAAATCCAGCGGAGGCTCGGGCGCGGTGGCATGGGCACTGTCTACGCCGCGCACGACTCGATCCTCGGGCGTCTGGTCGCCATCAAGGTGTTCGCCAGCGATCTCGACATCTCCGATGCGCGAGAACGCTTCGTGCGCGAAGCGCGTTCGGCGGCCGCCCTCGCTCATCCGAACATCGTCGCGGTGCACGACTTCGGCGACCACGAGTCGCAGCCGTACATCGTCATGGAGTACATCAAGGGCGAGACGCTGGCGGAGCTGATCCGCCGCAAGGCGCCCGTCTCGCAGGCCGACAAGCTGCGCTGGATCGAAGAGCTCGCCTCCGCGGCCGGCTACGCGCACCGGATGTCGGTGATTCACCGCGACATCAAGCCCGCCAACCTGATGATCGACAAGTCGGGCCGCCTGAAGGTGCTCGACTTCGGCATCGCTCGAATGCTCGGGACCGTCTCGAACACGCGCGACACCATCGGGACGCCGGGCTACATGGCGCCCGAGCAGATTCTCGGCGAGGAAGTCGACGGCCGCGCCGATCTGTTTTCGATCGGCGTCGTCTTCTACGAGCTGCTCGCCTACACCGAAGCATTTCCGGGCGACACCAGCCCGGCGATCACGCACCGGATTCTCAACAAGGATCCCGTTCCGCTTCTGCACCTCGTGCCCGACCTCAACCCGGAGATCCAGCCGATCATCGAGCGGGCGCTGAAGAAGAACGTCGACGAGCGCTTTCCGGACGCGGAGGCGCTCCGCGTCGCGGTGAGCCGCGCTCGCAAGCGGTTCGAGGAGGATTCCGCGCCGGTCGTCGCGCCGACGGTGCTGATTCGCGAGACACCGGCGCCGACGCGCAAGTCCTCCGGCCCGGCGGTGGGTCGGCGACCCACGACCGACGCCGTCGGCGTCGCCACGCCTCCGCCAACCGACCGCGACGCGCTCGCCCGGCGCCGCCTCGCGCAGCTGGAAGCCGCGCTCGCGCAGGGGCGGACGCTGCTGGCGGCCGGCGATCTCGATATGGCGTTCGACTTCTGCCAGCAGGCGCTGACCTTCGACGAGCACCACGCGGGCGCGCTGGAGCTGGAGCAGCAGATTGCCGCGCGCCAGGCGGTGGTGGAGCAGGACGGTGCGCCGGCTGCCGGCGAGGACGAGGAAGCGGCCGCGGAATCGGCATATGCGCCGACGATGCTCGCGCCGCCGCGCGAGGCGCGCGTGCGGCAACCGGCACGTCGGCCGCAGCCCACGCCGCAGCCTGCGCCGCCCAGGCCTGTAGAGGCTCCGCGTGCGCGGAAAACGCAGGCGCCGAAAGCGCCTGCCCGGCCGCCACAGCCTCCCGGGCCGTCGCTGGTCACGCGGATGCGCGCCGCGGCCGCGGCGGGTCTCCAGCGCTCGTCGGTGGCTGTCGCCGCGGTCGGCACGCGTCTTCGCGTGGCGGCGCCGGCGGTCTGGAACCGGGGCCGCGCGATCGTTCCAACGTGGCGTCCCACGCTTCCCGTCACGCGGAAGGCGCAGATGGTGTGGGCGGGAGCGGCCGTTGCCATTCTTCTGGCCGTAGCGGCCGCGGTCGTCGTGATCCGGCTGATCGCGGTTCCTCGTCCCGGCGTGCTCGTGATTGACGCCGTCCCGTGGGGCACGGTCGCGGCCATCGCAAACGACAGGGGCGACAGCGTGCCGTTGCCCGCATCTGCCTCGACGCCGCTGTCGATCGGCGTGCCGTCGGGCACCTACCAGGTGACTGTCACCGGTCCGCCACCGGAATCGCAGACGCAACGCATCACGGTGCGCGTCGATCCGAACGGGTCGAGCGTCGCGCCGCTGGTGCGATTCCAGGCGATCACGCCGGAGGATTACTTCGAGCAGTACCTGACCGCGCCGGCGCCGCCGACCGAGCCGGCGCCGGCGTCCGACACCACCGCCGCGCCGGAGCCGCAACCACCCGCACAGCCCGCAGCCGCTCAGCCCGCAGCTGCGCAGACGCCGGCCCCGGCAGGAGCCAATCCATGATCGCGTCCCCCTCGAACGTCAGCCGCTGCATCGGGTCGGCGCTGCTGCTCGCGGTGCTGTGGCCATCGGCCGCCTTCGCGCAGGACGACGCGTTCAAGCGTGGCCTCGACGCGCGGGAGAAGAAGAGCTGGAGCGCGGTCGTGACCGCCATGCGCGAGGCCATCGCGAACGATTCGAAGGAATCGCCGCGGAAGGTTGGAGGCGGCATTTTCCGTGGCGGCACGGAGTACGTGCCGCACTACTTCCTCGGCGAGGCCTACTACAACCTCAACGACTGCGCGGCCGCGGTGGCGGCATGGGCCATCTCGGAACAGCAGCCCGTCGTCAAGACGCAGCGCGAATTCGCCGGGTTCATGGCGACCGGCTATCGAATCTGCGCGATGCGCGGGGTGCTGCTGCCCTCCGAGTACAACGCGCAGCTCGCGGCCGCGGTCCAGGCGGTCAGCGAGGCGAATGCGATGGCCGAACGCCTCACGAGGCTCAACGCCGATGCGTGGCGTCCCGAGCTGCGCGAGCAATACAACCGCATGAGGGAGGAACTGATCACGTCGCGAGGAAAGCTCGATAGCGCCAGGAGTACGCGGACCGCCGCGGACTTTGACGCCGCGCGCACGGGCGCCATTCGCGTGACGACCGGCCTTCGCGCGCTGGAGGGCGCGCTCAACGCCAGCATCGAGAACCTCGGCGCCGTCCAGCGGCAGGCGCGCGAGGTGGAGCAGATCATCAACGGCGCCGAGGCCAACGATCGCGCCATCGACGCCCTCAAGGTGACGCTCCCGCAGGCGCTCACCGCCAGGCGCCAGGGCGGACAGAGTCTGCTATCGCGCGCGCGTGAACAGGTCAGGACCGGCGAGCGGGCGCAGAACATCACGGCGGTCAGCGAGGCGTCGCGCGCCGCGCAGGAGGCCGCGACGATCTTCGAACAGCTGTTGAACGAAACGACCAATCTCGCGCGCGGCGCGCTCGAGCGCAATCTGGCGGACGCCGGCGCCGCGGCGTCGGAAGCGCTGTCGTTCCTCGATTCCTCGCTCGCGACGCTTGGCACCCTGTTCCAGGACAAGCCCGCGATGGTGACGCCCGAGGTGCAGGCGCAGCGCGACGCGCTCGACAAGCGCGTGACGGCCATCCGCCGGCGCCTCGAGGCGGCGCAGAAGAGCCAGAACGCCGGCGCCCTCAAGGAGGCCGCCCGGCTCGCTGCCGACGCGCGCACCGACCTCGAGAAGCTGGTCACCTCGTTCGGCCCGTTGTCGCTGAGGACGCGCGGCGTCCAGGCGGCGCTCGAAGACGGCGCACGCCAGTTCTTCGCCGGCGCGTATCAGCAGGCCCTCGCGACACTCGACTCGGATTCGCTGACCGATGCGCCGCTCCAACTGCAGGTCCACCTGTTCCGCGCGGCGGCCTCGTATTACCTCTTCGTCCACTCCGGTGAGAAGGACCAGGCGCTCTTGAAGCGAGCGCGCGACGAGGCCGGCGCGTGCAAGCGGTTGAATTCGCAGTTCACGCCCGATTCACGCGCCTTCGCCCCACGTTTCCTCGCGTTCTATCAGAACGCCACCCCCCCGACACCATGACCCTGACCCTGGAAGTCATCGGGCCGCAGGCGGCCAAGCTCGGGCCCGCCCACCGGAAGGTGTTCACCGTCGACGGAGGCACCATCGGCAGGCTTCCCGACAACGACTGGGTGCTGCCCGATCCGTACATCTCGAGCCATCACGCCCGCATCCGGTGCAGGGGCAACGCGTTTTACATCGAGGACACGAGCACCAACGGCGTGTTCATCAACCAGAACCGGCTCCCGAAGAACCAGCCGCAGGCGCTGGCGCAGGGCGACTGCATTTCGATCGAGCCGTACGAGATCCGCGCGTCGATCGCCGAGGAGGCGGTTGCGGCTCACGGCCTCGACGATCCGTTTCACGTCGACGATCCGTTCGGCGAGCCGCCCCTGGCGGCACGCGAGCCGATCGTTCCGCCCTCGTCGAACATCCTCGACGAGCCGCTGTCGCCCGGCGCGTTCGATCCGATGAGCCTCCTGGGCTTCGATGCCGGCGCGCCGTCATCGGCTCACGTGCACGTGCCGCGGGCCGACAGCCTGGCGGCGGGCTCTCTTCTCGCGGAGCCGTACGCCGCGCCAGCCGTGCAGCGGCCGCCGGCGTCGGCGCCATCCGCGTCGCCCGGCGCCATCCCCGACGACTACGATCCCCTGCTCTCGGACAGCCAGTTGCTGCGGCGCGCACCGGCCGCGCCCGCCGCACCGGCCCCCGCGATTCCCGCGTCGCCGCGCGCGGCAACACCGCCGCCGCCCGCGCGTACCACGCCGCCGTCGAGGCGCGCGCCCGCTCCACCCGCCGACGGCCAGGACGTGATGCTCGGCGCCGTCCTGCGCCACGCCGGCATCCCCGACGTCACGACGACGCCCGAGCTCGCGCGCAGCTTCGGTCAGATCCTCCGCATCGTCGTCACGGGCGTGATGGACGTGCTCCAGGCACGGCAGCGCATCAAGGAGGAGTTCCGGATGCGCACGACCACGTTCAAGCCGAAGGAGAACAACCCGCTCAAGTTCTCCGCCAACGTGGACGACGCGCTCCACAACCTGCTGGTCAAGCGCAACCCGGCGTACTTCGAGCCGGTCCGGGCGTTCGAAGACGCCTTCGACGACGTTCGTAATCATCAGATGGCGATGCTCGCCGGCGTGCGCGCGGCGTTCGAGGCGATGCTCGCGGAGTTCGATCCCGATCGCCTCCAGGAGGAGTTCGATCAGCAGCCGCGCAAGGGCGCGTTGATCTCCATGCCGGCGAAGATGCGTTACTGGGAAATGTACCGGGAGAAGGTCCATGGCATCGTCAAGGACGCGGACACGAGCTTCCGCGAATTGTTCGGCGACGAGTTTGCGCGTGCGTACGAAGAGCAGCTCGAGCGCCTCAAGGAGCACGATCGTGGTCACTCGCGCTAGCGTCCTCATCCTCGCGGCGCTGGGCCTGGCTGGCTGCGGCAAGTCGCCGATCGTGCTGGCGCGCCCCACGCCCGCGACGTCGCCGTTGACGATCTCGGCCAGCGCCGACACCAATCCCGACGCCAACGGGCGCCCATCGCCCGTCGTCCTCCGCGTCTACCAGCTGAAGGCCGACGACGCGTTCGTGAACGCCGAGTTCTTTCCGCTGTTCGATGACGACATGAAGGTGCTCGGCCCGTCGCTGATCTCCCGCGACGAGTACGTGCTGGCGCCGGCCGAACGCCGCAGCATCGAGGTGGCGGTGTCCGGCGAGGCGAAGTTTCTCGGCGCGGTGGCGGCCTTTCGCGACATCAGGAACGCCGAGTGGCGCGTGCTCGTGCCCGTGACGCGCAAGGGGCTGAACGTGGCGGTCGAACGAGCCCGGGTCGTCCTGGCGGTGGCGCAGTAGTCATGTCGAACTTCAACAAGGTCGTCTGGACCGAGGGGCTGTTCCTGCGGCCCCATCACTTCCAGCAGCAGGACCGCTACTTCGAGCGCTACGTCGAGACGCGGTGCCACGCGCTCGCGCCGCACAGCTGGGGCTTCACCGAGCTCGAGATCGAGCGCGACTTTCTCTCGATTGGCAAGTTCGGGCTGCGCCGCGCCGCCGGCGTGTTTCCCGACGGCACGCCCTTCCGGATGCCGGACGACGATCCGCTGCCGGCGCCGATCGACATCGATCCGCAGGCGCGCGACCAGGTCCTGTTTCTCGCGCTGCCGCTGCGCGCGGCCGGGGCGCCCGACGTCGATCGCGCGCCGGGGGCCAACGGGCTCGTGCGCCACGCCGTCCGCGAGCTCGAGACGCGCGACACCACGTCACGCGGGGGCGATGTCGTGCTGCTCGAGGTGGGCGCGATGCGCACGCGGCTGATGCTGGCCGGCGACGTCACGCAGGCGTACGGCTGCGTGCCGCTGGCGCACGTCGTGGAGTGCCGGGCGGACAAGCAGGTGGTGCTCGACGAGTCGTTCATCCCGACGGTGCTCGACGCGCACGCCTCGCATCGCCTGCACACGTTCACGACGGAGCTGCTCGGGCTGCTGCACCAGCGTGGCGACGCGCTCGG
>DASQAX010000425.1:0-26208 GCA_035635535.1 Vicinamibacterales bacterium
TAACATCCATCCCGGCCGCACGTCGATGTTCGAGCCGGTGCACGGCTCCGCGCCGCCGCTGGCCGGAAAGAACGTCGCCAATCCAATCGGCGCCATCCTGTCGGCGGCGTTGATGCTCGAGACGCTCGGGCGCGCGGACGACGCGCGGCGCATCGAGCGCGCGGTGGAAGCGGCGGTTCACGCCGGCGAGACGACGCGCGACATCGGCGGGTCGCTGGGCACGAAGGAAGCGGGGGCGGCGATATTACGGAGAATCAGATGATCTGCCGGGTCCAAAAGGACCCGGCCTACACGTCCCTGAATCCGGCCTGCACCTCACCGGACCCGGCCTGCACGTGACCGATCTCGTTCACAACATCCTGGTGTTCGTCGTCGGCTTCATCGCGAGCGCGATCAACGCGATTGCGTTCGGCGGGTCGCTGGTCAGCTTTCCCACGCTGATCTGGCTGGGCCTGCCGCCCATCGTCGCCAATGCCACCAACACGGCAGGCGTGTGGCCCGGCTCGCTCGGCGCGGTCTGGGGCTACCGCCGCGAGATCGCGCACACCGCGCGGCGGATGTACTGGCTGATCGTTCCAAGCATCGCCGGCGCGCTGGTGGGCGCCGCGTTGCTGCGGATGACGTCGCCGGCGCTGTTCGACCGGCTCGTGCCGCTCCTGATCCTGTTCGCGACGCTCCTGTTCACGGTCCAGGAGCGCGTGCAGCGCTTCCTGAACATCGCGCCCGAGCATCACGGCTCACTCTGGTTCGGCGCCGCCATCGGCTTTCAGTTCCTCGTCAGCGTCTACGGCGGCTACTTCGGCGCCGGCATGGGCATCCTGATGCTCGTCGCGCTGGCGATTCTCGGTCACGACGACATCCACCAGATGAACGGGCTGAAGAACCTGCTCGGCGTCTTCATCAACGCCGTGGCGGCGGGCTATTTCCTGCTCGCCGGCATGGTGCGCGCCTCCGATGCGATCGTGATGGCGTGCGGCGCGACGCTGGGCGGCGTGGCCGCCGCCGGGCTCGCCCGGCGCATGGGACGCAAGGCCGTCCGGCGCGCCGTCATCGTCGTGGGGTTCGCGATGACGGTCGTGCTGTTCCTGCGGTTGTAGGCCAGCTGGCAGCTGGCAGCTGGCAGCGTGCAGCAAGAGCCTTCGGCCTGCTGCCTGCGCCCGCTGCCCGCTGCCCGCTGCCCGCTGCCCGCTGCCTGCTGCCCCTGACAGCTACAATGTCGCGCGTGCCGATGCGGCCCAGCGACCTCGTTGACATCTCGCGATACGTCGACCTCAATCGGGCCGAGTGGGCGCGGCTGCGCGCCTCCACGCCGCTGCCGGTTTCGGAGGCGCAGCTTCGGCCGCTCGGCGGCGTCACCGAGCGCGTCTCGCTCGACGAGGTCACCGACATCTACCTGCCGCTCTCCCGCCTGTTGAACCTGTACGTCGGCGCCACCCAGAAGCTGCACGCCGCGACGAGCACGTTCCTCGGCGGCTCCGCGAACCTGCGGATCCCGTTCGTCATCGGCATCGCCGGCAGCGTCGCCGTCGGCAAGAGCACCGCATCCAGGGTGCTGAAGGCGCTGCTGTCGCACTGGCCCAACCATCCGCAGGTCGACCTCGTCACGACCGACGGATTTCTCCTGCCGCAACGCGAGCTGGAAGCGCGCGGCCTCGCGCAGCGCAAGGGCTTTCCCGAGAGCTACGACGTGCGGCGGCTGCTGCGATTCCTGGCGGACGTGAAGTCGGGCCTGCCGGAGGTGACGGCGCCGGTCTACTCGCACCTCGCCTACGACATCGTGCCGGGCGAGTTCCAGACCGTGCGGCAGCCCGACATCGTGATCGTCGAAGGGCTCAACGTGCTGCAGACGAGGTCGCGGCAGCGGAAGCCGCCCGCGATGTTCGTCTCGGATTTCTTCGACTTCTCGATCTACGTCGACGCCAACGAGGCCGACATCGAGCACTGGTACATCGAGCGCTTCATGAAGCTGCGCGCGACGGTGTTCCAGAACCCGTCGTCGTACTTCCACCGCTACGCGGCGCTCGGTACGGCGGAGGCCGAGACGACGGCGCGGCGCATCTGGGAGACGATCAACCTCGTCAACCTGCGCGAGAACGTGCTGCCGACGCGCGAGCGCGCCCATCTCGTGCTCGAGAAAGGGCGCGATCACGCGGTGAGGAGGGTGCGGCTGCGGATGGTGTGACGTCAGGTGGCAGGTGGCAGGGGGTAGGTGGCAGGAGGTGGCAGTGCACAGGTTGCAGGCCGCTTCGATGCCGCTACCTACGGCCACCTGTGAACTGCTACCTCCTGCTCCCTGCCCCCTGCCTCCTGCCCCCCTAACCTGGCGAAGCTCCCTGCGTATTCACATAGACCGCGTACAGCGATTGCGCGGCCGTCATGAACAGCCTGTTTCGCTTCGGCCCGCCGAACGCGAGGTTCGCGCACGTTTCCGGCAGCCTGATCCGGCCGAGCAGCTTCCCTTCGGGGGACCAGACGGTGACGCCGCTGTAACCGAGGTTGCGCCCCGCGTTGCTGCCACACCACAGGTTGCCGTTGACGTCGACGCGGATGCCGTCGGTCCCGCAGCGGACGCCGTCGACCATCATGTTGCTGAATTCCTTCTGGTTCGCGAGCTTGTTGTCGGCGCCGATGTCGAAGCTGTGGACGTTGCCCGCGTTGACGATGTAGACCTTCCGGTAGTCGGGCGAGAACGCGATGCCGTTGGGATTGCCGGCGAGGTTCGCGCTGCTGACCATCATGTCGACGCGTCCGCTCTGCGGATCGGCCCGGTAGACGTTGGCGGTCATGATCTCGCGCTTCGCGTTGCCGACACCGATCGCCTGCCCGGCGCGCGAGTTGTACCGTCCGTCGGCGTTGCCCGCGCCGCCGGAGACCTCGGGCGCGCCTTCGTACAGCGTGAAGCCCGCGGCGGGATCGGTGAACCAGTAGCTGCCGTCGCGGTGCGGCGCCACGTCGTTCGGCGAGTTGATCCGCTGGCCCATGTAGGTTTCGGCGATGGAGGTGATCGAGCCGTCGTGCTCGTAGCGCGCGATGCGACGCCCCGTGTGCTCGCAGGTCACCTGCCGGCCCTGGAAGTCGAACGTGTTGCCGTTGCTGTTGTTCGACGCGTTGCGGAACACCGTCACGCGGCCGTCGTCGTCGATCCATCGACGCTGGACGCCCATCGGCACGTCGCTCCACACCAGGTACTTCCCCTGGCTGCACCAGGCGGGTCCTTCGGACCAGCTCCCGCCGGTCCAGAGGCGATGGATGCCGCTGTTGTTCACCCGCATCGCGTTGAACGCGGGGTCGATGGTGATGATGTCCTGGTCCGGGTAGCTCACCGGGTCTGCGTTCGGGCCGTAATCGCGATGGACATCGAAGGGTGACGGCGGCGGCGGCGGCGCGGCCTGCGCGCCCTGCGCGGCGGCGGCGCGTGGACCAACTGCGGCCGCGCCGACGACCGCACCAATCCGTCCAATCAGAACGCGTCTGGAGATCGTCGTCATACGGACCTCGTTGTCAGTGGGCAGCGGGCAGTGGGCAGTGGGCAGCGGGCAGTGAAGACCGAGGCCCTGCTACCTGCTACCTTCCGCCGACTGCCGACTGCCGACTGCCGACTAGTTAAGGCCCGTAAGATTGATCAGGCGCGCGTCTTTCGCAAGGCTTTTAGCGTCAGCCAGAACTGCGTGGCCGTGAACGCGATGCCGAGCAGCCAGTCCGACGCGCGAGGACGGGTGGAGGCGGGCGTCGCTTGCATCGCGACTGCGGGAGCCGGACGCAGCGGCGCTGCGGGCACCGGCTCGGCCCCCGGTTTGGTCGCTGCAGCGACGGCGGCGGCTGCCGGTTGCTGTTCGGCCACCTCCTTCACTTCATCCGCGCTCGGCGGCTTTTCGCCATGCCTGCGCCTCCTCGCAATCCACGCGCGCATGGCCGCCGGGCCGATCAGGCGCTTCTGACCCGGCACCTTCTCGCCCGGTTCTTTCCCGTACGGTGACGCGTGCTCGATTTCCGCGTTCATCTCCGCGCCAAACAGGATGACGGCTCCGGAAATGTACAACCAGAGCATCAGCACCATGACGCCGCCGATGGCGCCGTACGTCGCCGCGTAGTCCGAGATGTTGACGACGTAGTACTTGAAGGCGAGCGACGCCACCAGCCAGAGGGTGGTGGCGAAGATGGAGCCCGGGGTCAACCAGACCCAGTCCTGCTCTGCATCGGGGGCAAAGTAGTAGACGAGCGCGATGCCCGTACAGGCCAGCGCGTAGACGACCGGCCACTGCAGGATTTTCCAGGTCCGCTCGAATGCGGCGCCGAGGTGCACCCAGTCCGCCACCCTGCCCGCCAGCGTCGGCCCCACGATGACGAGCGCGAACGAGACGAGGATGAAGAGCGCCACGCCGAGCGTGAGCAGGGTCGCGGTCAGCTGCACCTTCCACCACGGGCGCCCTTCCTCGATGTCGTACGCGCTGTTGAGCGTGTTGATGATCGCGCTCATCGCCGCCGAGGTGCTCCAGATTGCCGCGGCGATACCGAACGTGAGGAGGCCGCCCGGCTTGGCCTGGGTGATCTTCTGGATCTGTTCCGTAATGATCGACAGCGCTTCAGGTGGCGCGAACCCGCCCATCGACCTGAACACCTCGTCGACGAGCGTGTGGATCGGGAAGTAGCTGGCGATGGTGATGAGGAGCAGCAGCGCCGGAAACAGCGCAAAGAAAAAGTAGTACGACAGCTGCGCCGCCATGCCGAAGACGTTGTCGGCGAGTGCCTCGCGCCCGGTGCGGGCGAAGACCTCCCGCCACGTCAGCGGTACCTTCAGGTACGCGAGCAACACGGCCATGGCGCGCCGCTCAGTGCGTCGCGTTGCCCGTCGTCGGCGTCCACGCGGGCGCGTCGCTCGCGGGGAACGATTGCTCGGACGATTCGACGATCGGGTCTTCGCGGTCGCGCGCCGGCAGCACCGCGCGCAGGCGTCCGCGCCGCAGGCGCCGCTGATCGACTTCAGAGAACGCCCACCAGGCCAGCGTGCCGCCTCCCAGGATGAGGGCGAGGCCAGCCAGCGAACGGCGGCGCAGGCCCGCAATCAGGAACGCGCCCGCGGCCGAGGCAATCAGCCAGCGCTCGGTGTCCCAGTTCCACCGGTCGTCCGTCCGGTCCCAGATGCTTTCATCGCTGCGGTGCAGTTCGAGGTTCTTCATCGCCATCGTTAGTCTCCGGCGGCCGACGAGTGCAACGAGAGTGCCCCGGGTCGCGAGCACTGGAGGAGGTGCCGTGGAAACGGACGGCAACCAAGGAGAGGAGTCTGATTTCCTGACGGGTTTCCCTACAGTTGGACGTCAGCGCTTGTACAGGTTTGCCCCTGTAAAAGGCCGGAAGTAAATGCCTTAACGGTTAGGGCACACGCGGCACATTCATGATTTTCTAGGGATTACGGCAGATGCACCGGGAAGGTGGACGAGCTCTGCGCGTGGCACGTCCGTTGCTCATTTCGGCCATGTCCATTACTCGAATCGGGGAACGGGGGAACCACATGCCAGCACAGCAGCCGCTTGACGACGTACTGCGACGCGTTCAGGGCGAGTACATCGAGATGCCCGGATTGCGGTTGACGACGGCGCAGGCGCAGCGGCTCTGGGGTCTCGATCGCGCCGCGTGCGACGCGCTGCTCGGCGCGCTGGTCGATGCCAAGTTCCTCTTCCGGACGCGGGATGGTGCGTTCATGCGGTCCGATCAAGCGCGAGCTTTCCGGACATGACGAGTTCCTGACCTGCCAGGCTGGTCGGTGAAATTCCTTCCTCACGAGCCGTAAGACCGACTGGCCGACACGCCCTGCCCTCGAACTCCCGGACGAGCAATCGTCCGCGGCCAGACTCTGGGTGACGAACGGAGAACAACACATCGTTCTCCGTTCATCGTTCCCTGCTTCAGTGGGCAGTCGGCAGTGGGCAGGAAATCACGGGCCCTCGTGTTTCAGCCGCTCGGTAACCCACGACCCGAATCTGCGGAAGGCGACGCCGCGATGCGCGACCGCGATCTTGTCCGCGGCGCTGACGTCGGCCAGCGTCTTCCCGTAGGGCGGATAGAAGAAGATCGGGTCGTACCCGAAACCGCCGGCGCCGCCCGGCGCATTCGCAATCTCACCCTCGATCGTTCCCGTCGTCTCGTATACGACCTCGCCGCCGTCGACGCTTGCGAGCGCGGCGACGAACCGCGCCGTGCGCGGCGGGCTGCCGCGCGCATGCAGGCGCCGGTAGATCTCCGCGAAGCGCTCCGGGTAGGTCGCGTCGGGCCGCAGAAAGCGCGCCGACAGCACGCCGGGTTCGCCCTCGAGCGCATCGATGACGAGCCCCGAGTCCTCGGCGACCGTCCAGAGTCCGCTGCGCGCCGCGTAGTAGCGCGCTTTCAGCCGGGCGTTCTCCTCGAACGTCGTGCCGGTCTCTTCGGGCTCCTCGATCTGCGGGATGTCGGCAAGACTGACGAGCCGTACGGGGACATCGCCCATCAGCGCACGGATCTCGCGTAACTTTCCCGGGTTGGTGGTGGCGATGAGCAGAGTAGGCATCGTGTGGCGGGTCCGCCGCTCGGTGGTTTCGGTCTCGCGGCGGGACCCGCCCTACTTGCCGAGCATGGAGCCGACGTGCCCGCGCTGCAGCGCGATCAGCTGGCGGATGCCCGTGTCGGCGAGGTCGAGCAGGCGGTTGAGCGCCTCGCGGCCGAACGGCATCGCTTCGGCCGTTCCCTGCAGCTCGATGTACAGGCCCGCGCCCGTCTTGATGACGTTCATGTCCACGTCGGCCTTCGAGTCCTCGGTGTAGGCGAGGTCGAGCATCGGCATCCCCTCGACGATGCCGACGCTGGTGGCCGCGACGTAGTCCACGATCGGCATCGTCCGGATCATGTCCTGTTCGCGCATCCGGTTGACGGCGAGGACGAGCGCGACGAACGCGCCGGTGATCGACGCGGTGCGCGTGCCGCCATCGGCTTGGATCACGTCGCAGTCGAGCGTGACCGTCCGCTCGCCGAGCTCCTCCATCTTCGTGACGGCCCGCAGCGAGCGTCCGATCAGCCGCTGAATCTCCTGCGTGCGGCCGCCCACTCTGCCGGCGGAGGACTCGCGCTGCATGCGCGTGTTCGTCGCGCGCGGCAGCATCCCGTACTCCGCCGTCACCCATCCCTTGCCGGAGTTGCGGCGGAACGGCGGGACCCTGTCTTCGACGCTGGCCGTGCAGATGACTTTCGTCTTTCCCGATTCGACGAGGACCGATCCTTCGGCGTGGATGAGGTAGTTCGGAGTGATGCGCGTGGGTCGGAGCTGTTCCTCGAGTCGTCCGTCGGATCGCATGCCGTCACTGTAATGCAATTACTGCGTTCCCTTGGTCTCCCTGACGAGCGACGTGTCGCGCTCGAACGGGCGCCGCAGATCGACGTGTCCGGCGAGCGTGTCCGCCTGCTTGCCGTCGATGAGAATCTGCACGCGCTCGACCGACGACAGGTTGGCCGTCACCGTGTTGACAATCGCATAGACCGTCAACAGCTCGTTGGTCGATCCGCCCGGATGCGTCGTCGAGACCTCCGGGCTCAGGTCGACGAACGCATCGCCGCGGTCGGTGATGTAGAACGCGCGCAGCATCGTCCCCGGCGGGATGAGCGACACGTACGGCGGCGGCGCCGCCTCGAGCTCGCTCTCCAGAATCTGGCGGCCCTGCGCGCGTGGCCCCTCGCCGAGCGCCACCTCGCGCTTGACGGCGGCGAGCGCCTGGCCGTCGGGCGTTCCGTAGTACAGCGTCGCGATGATGTGCGGCACGTTGGCCGCGGGGGCCGCGGGCGCCGGCGCGCTCTGCGGCGCCTGAACGGGGGACACCATCCGCTCGAGCAGCTGCGACGCACCCCACGCGGCCGCGCCGAAGATGACCACGATGGCCGCCGCCTGCAGCCAGCGCTTGCGCTTGCCCCGAGCGAGCGACGCGAGTCGAGGGGTCATGGCGCCGCCGGAGCCTCGAGATAGGTCCTGAACCGTACGATGGCGTCGAAGATCGCCTGCGCGAGGCCGCCCTGGAGCTCCGCGGACTGAACCGCCTGCTCCTGTTCCGCGTTCGTGAGATACCCGATCTCGATGAGCGCCGCGGGCATGTTCACGCCGCTCAGCACGCGGATCGGCGCCTGCTGCAGCGGCCGCGGTCCCATGGGCGCGTGCTTCTCGAGCTCCTCTTCCAGCATCGACGCGAAGCGCGACGAGACGTCGACGTGCGCCGCCTGCGCCAGGTCCCACGGGATGACGTCGATCGGCCGCACGCCTCCGCCGACGGCGGGCAGCACGAGCTCGGACGCCGCGGTGCGCAGCCGCGCGTCCTCACCCGCGCGGTCGAGGCGCAGGTAGTAGACCTGCGCGCCCTTCATGGCCGGCGACGGCGCGCCGTTGACGTGGACGCTGAGAAACAGGTCGGCCTTGTTGTTGTTCGCGATCGCGTCGCGCTCGTCCGGCGAGACGGCGCGGTCTTCCTCGCGCGTGAGGATGACCCGCACGCCGAGGCGGGTCTCGATGAGCCTCTTCAGCCGGCGCGCGACTTCGAGCGTGACCTGCTTCTCCAGCGCCCCCTTCGGTCCGCGCACGCCGGCGTCGCCGCCGCCGTGCCCCGGATCGATCACCATCGTCTGGAGCTTCGCGGTGCGCTGCCCGGGCAGCGCCGGCACGGCATCCGCGGCCGGCGGCGCCGGCGGCACGGCCGCGAGCGGAGGTGGAGCAGGCTGCGGCGCGGGCGCGGCGCTGGTGTCCTGCGACGGCGCGACGGGAGGAATTTCGATCGTCACGCGCGTGCTTTCCGTCGTCGTCGTCGTCGACACGCGCGGCATGCCCGCGCGCGCGCTCAGCGCGAACGCGATCGTCGTCGTCTGGTTGCCCGCCTGGATCTGATCGATCAGGCCGGCGGGCGCGGGCGGCGGCGCCGCATCGAGCATGTCGGCCTCGACGCGGACGATGACGCGCCCCGCGTCGAACATCGAGCTGACGAGCAGCGCCGGCGTGACCTCGACGCTCGCGCGCGTCGGCGGCCCCGCCGCGTCGATGCTGACGACGACGCGCGCCACGCGGATGGCGCCGACGACGAGCAGCCGCGACGCGCGGCGCAGGTCGATCGGCGAGTCGTAGACGGGCGCCAGCGCGCGCGCGATGAAATCGATCGGCACGAACAGCCGCCGGCCGATGCGCGCGACCGGCGCCGGCAGCGTGACGACGCGGCCGTTGACGGAAGCCATCGGCTGATCGGCGGACGCGACGATCGTGCGTCCCTTGTAGCTCACGGTGACGCCGCCGGCGAGCGTGTCTTCGCGCACCGCGAGCTGGAACATCGACGCGAGATCGTCGAGCGCGATGAATTCCTGGTTGTTGAGGATGGTCGTCGGTACGGGCCGCCGCCCGTCGCGCGTGACGAGCGTCAGCGGAGACGCGGGGGCCGTGCCCTGCGCGTGGCCCGACGCCAGCACGAGCAGGACCGCGATGACGCAGAGTCCAGCCGTTCGCAAACGGCTTCCATCATACCCTTCGGCAATCAGGGGGCAGGAGGCAGGGGCACCTGCCTCCTGCCACCTAACGTACGACTTTCCGGACGCCCGCAATCGCGAGAATCAGGAAGACGACGAACAACACGAGGAACAGGCCAGCAAGGAACTTCGCAATCGCGAACGACGCGCCGGCGATCGACGTGAAGCCCAGGACTCCGGCGATGATGCCTACATGTCCTCGTCGAGGTCGGTTTCGCCGCCACCCTCTTCGCCGAGGTCGAGCTCCGCGTCCTCATCCATCAGCTCGTCACTACCGCCGCCCATCACGTCTTCCGGTTCGTTGTGGCGGCTCGACTCGTCACCCATCGGCGCCGCGGCTGGCGACGGACGCGACGGGACGCGACGCGTCGACGCTGACGGCTTGCGGCTGGTGCTGCGCTTCGCGGTGCGCGCGCTCTTGGCGGCGCCGCGCTTGGCGGCTCCCTTGGCCGCGCCGCGCTTTGCAGCGCCCTTGCGCGAGGCTGCCGTCTTGCGCGCGCTCTTGCGCGACGCGCCCGCGCGCGAGCCTGCTGCGCGCCTGGTCTTCCGCGCCGCGCTGCTCTTGCGGCTGGCGGACGCGCTTCGCTTGCGGCTTGCCTTTGACTTCTTCTTGCCACGTGGTGGCATACTCCTCCTTCGCGAGCTCGGCTCGCCCTCGAGCCGCGGGCGCAGCAAATTTGCTGCGCCGCGCAGACCGTGTGAGGTATCAAGTGTCGGCTGTCACGTATCAGCAGGTCCGGCCCGGATCGTATACGCGAATGAGTGATACGCAATGATCAAAAAGTACCGCTCGAGATTGGGAGAGGCGCCGGCTGAACGTCCGCCGGGGCCGCAACCGCCGGAGAGGGGCGTCGCGCCTCCACCGAACCCGCGGAAGCCCAGGATCGTTCCCGACATTCACGGGAACGAGGTGATGGACCTGTTCGAGTTCTTCCCGGACCTGCCGCGGCCGCCCCGGCCGCGCGGACGACTCCCCATCAGGCGACGGGGTCCGCGCTAATCGAGCTTGCCACCAAGCAGCTTCTTTGCGACCAGCTCCTTGTGCTCGTCATCGTCGTGGCTGGCGACGATGACCAGGTTCCTCTCCGACATCGCGAGGCCGTTCAGCCACTTCAGCTGATCGGTGACGGCCGCCGTGTCCTCGACAATCCACGGCGCGTCCTTGCCGGTCACCTTGCGGATACCGTCCATGTGCCAGGCGGTATCGCCGATGAGCAGGTACTCGCGCCCGGAATCGACGGTGATGAACATCATTTGCGACCCGGGCGTGTGGCCGGCGGCCTTGATCAGCGTCCACCCGGGCGCGAACGCCATGTAGCGGTCGTAGTCGATGACGTGGTAGCGCCGGGCCTGCTCCTCGGTGATCTGCAGGTCGGGGAACTGCGGCCTGTTTTCGAGGGTGTTCACCTGCGGGCGGGTGAGGATGGTCTTTGGCGCGAGCTCGGCCAGATAGGGGGTCCGGATGACGCCAGTGATGTGATCGCCGTGCTCGTGGGTGAAAACGATCGCGCGCGCGCCGCGGAGCGCCTTGTTCACCTCCTGCGCCTGGTCGGGGTAGTACGGTTCGCCTTCCGCGCCCCGTCCGATCTGCCTGTGCATCGGCTCGTCCATTCCCGCATCGACCATGACGTAGCCGTCGGGGTACACGACCTGGAAGACGGTACGCGCTTGTACACTCGGCGTGGCGGGCTCGCCCTTGACCGAGAAATTCTTGGTCCGGCGGCTCTCCGCAAACTTGAGCACGTTGATGCGGAGCGGCTTTCGGCCGGGAATCAGCGTGGCAACCCGGCGGATCTCCCCGATGTCGGCGGACCATCCGGTTGCGGGCGGGGCCTGCCCGGCTAACGCGATCGTGAGTCCAGACAGAAAAAGCGCGAGAAGGGCGGCGCGTTTCATCCTTCTTGTCCTCAGAACGTGAACTTGACGCCGAGCTGCAGCATCCGCGGCTGATACGCCAGCGCCGAATTCGCTGACGGTTGGCCGAACCGCGCGTTGGCCATGTTCGTCGTGTAGTTGCCGAGATTTTCGTGGTTGAACAGGTTGTACACCTCGATCATGCCGTCGACTTTCACTTTGCTCACGACCGGGAACGCCTTCTGGAGCCGCAGGTCGACACGGTGGATCGGACGGCCGACGAGATTATTCCGCGCCACGATCGTGCCGTTGGCGCGCAGCCGGTTTTCACCACTGCCGCCCTCGCTCCGCCGGTCGGTGCCGTCGGTGACCGCAAAGCGCTGCCCCGACCCGTAGAAGTAGATGCCGCTCACCTGGAACCCGTAGCCGAGGTCCACGACGCCGTTCACGTTCGCGCGGTGGCGCTGATCGTCGGCCGCATAGCCATACTCGCCGCCCTGATCGATCGGCAGCGGGAAATCAATCCTCCGGTGCGCGACGACGCCGTCGGGACCGAGATACCACTGGGTGCGGATCGGGTTCGCGTCCTTGAACACGGCTCTCGTGTAAGTCGCGTTCGCCTGCCAGCGATGGCTGAAGCGCTTGGTGAAGTTGACGTCGACGCCGTGGTAGTTCGACCAGCCTTCGAGCAGCTCGAAGTTGACCGTGCCCCACGTCGGAAATGGGCGCGCCGCGACGTTGGTGAACGGGATGTTCGTGCCGGTCGCCTTGTCGTAGGTGAGATTGATGTTCACCGTGTTGTTCGGCTCCTCGAGCCGGCCGCCGGTGTACGAGTAGTTGACCTCGAACGATGCCTGCGACCCGACCTGCCGCTGGAAGCCGAGGGACGCCTGATGCGAATACGGCGTTCGCCTGTCCGGGTAGTTGATCTCCTGCGTCAGCGCGCGGAACGCGCAGTTGCTCGTCCGCTTGACGATGTCGCACGCGTTCTGAAGGGAATCCTGAAAGCTGGGCTTCGGCCCGTTGAACCAGCCCCAGAAGTTGTCCCGCATGGTGGTGAAGTTGTCGCGGCCGTCGAAGGTGATCTGGTTCTCGAAGCGGTGCAGGTACCCCGCGGTCTGCTGGACGCCGTCGTTCGGCGCAAATGCGAAGAACAGACCGTATCCGCCGCGAATCGCGGTCTTGTCGTCGAGCTTGAACGCAAAGCCGGTGCGCGGAGCCAGGTTGTTCGAGTCGACCGGTTGATTGCCCGGCAGCCACGGCAGGAACGTGACCTTCTCGCTGTGACCGCCGAAGTCGAGGTCGTAGCGCAGGCCGAGATTCGCGGTGAGGCGACCCGTCAGCGCCCAGTCGTCCTGGACCCAGCCGCCCCAGACGTGGCGCCGCACGTCATAGCGATGTTCGGTGTCCGAGAGCGAGTGATCGACCCAGCGTACGAGCGGCGCGCCCGTCGCGCTTCGCAGCGTCGCGAGCGGCGCGAGGTTCCACGTCGATGCGTCACCGACATCCGGGAACATCGCCTGGAGCAGGGCGGCGGATGGAATCGGACCGCCCTGGGCGTTGATCGCCCCGTCGCACCGCAGGCACCAGATGAACGCGTTGTGGAAGTTGATGTACTCGATGCCCATCTTGAGGTCGTGCCGCCCCTTCGCGCTGAACGACGTGGTGTAGTCGTCGCGGACCGAGCTCGTGTCCTGGAAGATGTTCAGCGGCGAGGCGCCGATGGTGAAGCCGGTGAACTGCGTGAGGATCGAACCACCGTGCAGCGACGGATGATACGGAAAGTCCGCGCCCTTCCAGCGCACGTCGGGCTGATCCCGCCGCTCGTAATCCGTGTAGCCCCCCTTGATCTCGTTCACGGCGTTGGTGCCGAAGACGTGCGTCACGGTCCCGAAGTACTGCGGCGCGATACGCGTCCGCGTGCCGCCAACCGGGTTCGTCGGGCTGCCGCCACTGTAGAAGTCGGTGTTGAACTGGCTCGCGCGGCCAATCAACCGCGTCTGCGGCGTCAGCTGCCAGTCGATGCGCTCGGTCGCGGTATGTTGCTTTTTCGGATACGTGACGTCGCGGTTCAACCAGGCAAATACGCTGTTGGCATTGAAGGTCCGCGGCTCGTGCTCGAACTCGTAGCTGCCGAATACGTGCACGCGGTCGCGCACGACGGGGCCGCCGAACGTGGTGCTGAGCTGCTGATTCGAGTACGGCAGCACGCGGTGCTCGATGAAGTCCTTCGCGTTGAACCGGTCGTTCCTGAAATAGCCGCCGAAGGTTCCGGTCGGCGTGTTCGTGCCCGACTTCGTGATGGCGTTCACCACCATGCCCTGCGAGCGCCCCTGCGTGGCGTCGAACCGGTTGGCGACGACCTGGAACTCGGCGATCGCGTCGCGGCTCAACTGCGGCTGCTCGTTGTCGCCGCCCGAATGGTAGATCGTCGTGATCTGCTGGCCGTCAACGTTGGTCTGCGAATAGCCCTGGCGGTTCTGCACGTAGCCGCCGCCCTCGTTGCGCCGGGCGCCGGGCGCGAGCAGCGTCAGGTCCATCCAGTTGCGGCCGTTGATCGGCAGGTCCTGCACCTGGCGCGGATCGATGTTGGCGCCGACGGTCGATTCCGTCGTGTCGACCAGCGGCGCCTGCCCGGTGACCGTGACCGTCTCGGTGAGCGTCGCCGGTCCCAGCTGCAGCGTGACGGCCAGCGTCTGGTTCAGCAGCAACTGAAGTCCCGTGCGCGTCACCGTCTGGAAACCGGCCAGCGTCGCCGTCAGCCTGTGCGCGCCCACGCGGACCGGCACGCGGAACTGCCCCTGGGCGTCGGTCACGGCCTCGAACGTGTTGCCGGTTTCTTCGTGGACGACGGTGATCGTGACGCCGGGGAGCACGCCTCCGGACGAATCGGTCACCGTTCCCGTGATCGTCGCCTGTTGCCCGAATGCCGACGCGGCCCCAAGCGCCAGGGCGGCGGCCGCCAAGACCACGCGCGTCAAAACTGCGTTCATTGCTCCTCCAGTCGGGTCCTAGGTTACTGCTGCAGAGTATGTGCGGGGGAGCCTGGAGCCCGCAAGCGGATGCTGTCAAGCCGCGCCGGACGAGCCTATAATCTCGCCACTGCATTTCCACCCTGGGCAACACTTCACGAAGGTAGGTGCACCGTGCGTACTGTTACTTCGATTACCCTCGGGATTTCGCTCGTCGTCTGCGGCGCGTGGAGTGTGGCCCTGTCCGCGCAGGGCGCCACCGTCCAGACCCACATCGGGCACGTGCTCGACAGCTTCAACGGCACGCCGATGAACATGGGCCTGCTGCCGACCGCCATGGCCGAAGCCAAGACCGCCGCGCAGCACGCCGGCCTCGCCGCGAAGGCGACCGCGTTGCCGATGGTCCAGACGCATGCCGGCCACGTCATCAACGCGATCGATCCGACGATCGTCGCGCAGGGGCCCGGCGCCGGGTACGGGGTGAAAAAAGCGGCGCAGGGCGTCGCGCAGCACGCCGGCCTCGCGGCCAACGTGGCCGACGCGAATGCCATGGTGAAAACGCATTCGATGCACGTCAGCACCGCGGCCAACAACGTCGTCGCGATGAGCGACGAGATCATCGCGATCGCGCAGAAGATCCGCATGTCCACCTCGCTCGAAGAGGCGCAGAAGCTCGCGGCGGACATGCAGACCAAGGCCGAGCAGCTCACCACGGGCGTCGACGCCGACAAGAACGGGCAGATCAGCTGGCAGGCGCCGGAAGGCGGCTTGAACCAGGCGCAGCAGCACATGAACTTCATGAAGACGGCTGCCGGTACGCAGTAGGGCCGGGCAGCGGGCAGCGGGCAGCAGGTGTGGCAGGCATCGTAGGGGCCGCCTTCAGGCGCCCCTACCGTTGTGAGGCACGGTGATGAGATTCGTCGTGGCGGTGACGAGTCGCCTGTTGATCGTGAAGCTGATGAGCCCGACGACGACCGCCCTCCGTTAACGGATCGGTATCCGGCAGCGCCATTGCACTTCCCATCAGGGGGGTGCCATGGCTGAAGTACTCACGTCGTTCACAACGCCTGTGCGCGACGATTTCGGGTCGTACTACGCGCGCGCCGTCGGACGATCGGCGTCTGACCACCAGTGGGAAGGCTGGATCGAGTTCGTCCCCGCCGACGGCGGCGGCGGCGTGCTCGTCAGCCCCATCGAATCACGTCAACCTGAACGTCAGCACCTCGCCTATTGGGCAACCGGCCTGACACCGGTGTACCTCGAGGGCGCGCTGCGCCGCGCGAGACACCCGCCGACCGTCCGAGTTCCCATCATCGACGAGCCGATCTCCGATCGGCCTGCGGCGCGGCGCGTCGTCGTGCAGCGCGTCATCCCGAGACCCGAGCCCGTGCTCGACCCATTCGAAATCGGCGAGCGGAACCTCGAGGTGCTTCGGCAGGAACTGACCGCACTCAACCGCCCCCGCCTGCTGGGCATCATCGCGTCCTACAGCCTCGGCGGCGACACGGACGTGACGCGCCTGTCGGACGCGCAGCTCGTCGGCTTCATCGTCGCCGCGGTCGAGAGAACGCAGTCCCCGCGCTCCCGCTGACCGTAGACGCCAGTACACACGAGCACCCGCGCGCGCTGGTTTGCGTGCGCGGGTGTGTAGCTCGCGCCCCGATCAGCGCTTCGTCTTCTCGTCGAAGCTCGTGACGTGGTCGATGTCCGACTCCACGCAGGGCGGGTTTTCGAGCAGCAGGTCCTTCGTCGCCCGTACTGACGTCCACGCGTTCATCGTCCACGGATGCGTGAAGACGTCCGGATCCTCGACGGTCGCCTGGTACCGGAGCGTGTCTCCGACGCGTGAGAGGCGCTCGATCACGCGCATCTTCGTGCTGTGGAACCACCCGTAGATGCCGATCCATGTCTCGTCGTTGAAGCCGGTCGTCTCGACGACGAGCGTGTCGCCTTTCCATCGCCCGATCGAGTCGCCGTAGTACAGGCCTTCGAGGTTCTCGGTATGACCGCGGCCGTCGGTCGGGACGAGACGGAACGTGTTGCCCGCGATGACTTCGTACAGGAACACGATGGGCACGCCCGGCGCCTGCACGATTCCATGTGGCGGGCCAATGCGTGGAACGCCGCCAGGCTTGCAGAAGAACGCGGTGTCCACCTTGCTTTCGTTCTTCGCGAGGTCCTCCACCTTCGGCATCAGCTCCGGCTTGTAGGGTGGCTGATTCGGATCGGCGTACTGGGCGGCGGCGTTTCGCGCGTCGCCGCGCTTGATGTACGCATTCCGTTCGCCGAAGCTGCTGCCGACCGGCGTGTCGGGGCCGCGTCCGATGGCCCAGAAGCCGTTGAGATCCGGGTGGCCGTCACGCAGTCGCGGCGTCGGCTTCCTGGCCGGGTCGTCGCTGGCGGCAGGCGCCGCAGCCGGCCCGGCCGCGCGCTGCGCCGAGACGGTCGGCCCCGCAACGTGCAGGGCCACCGACACCGCCATGGTCGTGACGATCGTGTTCAGGAATTTCATCGTGACGACACCTGCGGTCCGAGCGGCGCCCGCTGAACGATCTCGATGCGCGTGCCCCACGGATCCGTGATGTACGTGATGGTGCTCCCCGTGGGACTCTTGCGAACCGGCTCGTCGAGCTTGATCCCGTCCGCCTCGAGCTTCTTCACGAACGCCGCGTGATCCTTGACGTCGAAGCCGATGTGATCGAGCACGCGCCCTCGCGTCGCCGCCTGCTTCGCGTCAGCGGTGTTGAAGCGCATCTGGACGCCCGGGAGATCGACGACCGGCGCGTTGTTCCGTGTGTTCGTTTTCCCGCCGAAGGTCTTCGCATACCACGCCTGGGCCTTCGGAACCTCCGCCGCGGGCACCGCCAGGTGGATGTGCTCGTTGCGGATCGGCATCGACTGCGTCTTGTCTTCGAGGATTTCGATGCGCACGCCGTCCGGCGTGACGACGAACGCCTGGTCCAGCCGGTTGTTGCCGCCCGGGAGCACCTCCACGCCGGCGGCCTTCCACTGGGCGACCCGCTGTTGCACGTTGTCGACGATGAAGCCGACGTGGTTCACCACCGAGCCCACCGTGCCGCCGTCGCCCTTCTCGGTGCCGAGGTTCAGGTTGATGTAGAGCCCGGGGAACATGATGAGCGGATTCCCGCCGGGCATGTACAGCTTGCCGCCCATGGCGAGAAAGAGCTTCTTGTTCGCTTCGACGTCCTTCGAGGCGATATGCCAGTGACCCATGGTCACGCCGGCCTGGTTGAATGGGGCCGGCTGCGCACCCGCGATGGCGGCGGTCAGCGTGAACGCGAGCAGGACGGCTGCAGACACGGTGGTCTTCACGGATGCCTCCTCTACTTTTTCCGGCCGTAGTTGTCCTTCGACGCGGCCTCGATCAGATTGGCCGTCTCGGTGTTCTCGCAGGACGTTTCCATGATGTGCTCGAACGGGGCCCGCACCAGCTTCACGGTCGGCGCCTTCCAGGTGCCGGTCAGCATCTGGGGATCGTCCGCGGTCACGTTGATCTCGAGCGTGTCGGCGTCCGTCAGGCGGTACGTTTCGACCATGTGCAGCACATCGGAATGGAATGACACGTCGCCGTGATGGTGCAGCCAGTTCCGGTCGCTGAAGTTCGTGACGTCGACGATCAGCGTATCGCCCTCCCAGCGGCCCACCGCGTCGCCATGGTTCGAGGGGACGACGTCGTCGCGATGCGGCCGTCCGTCGGTCGGGATGATGCGGAAGCCGTGGTAGGTCTCGATCAGCTGCACGACGGTCTTCGGCGTCTGCACGATCTCGCCGACCAGTCCGTTGCCGACGAGCGGCGTCGGGCCGATGATGCTCGGGATGCACCAGAGCGCCGGGTCGTCCTTGTCGCTGAGCGTCTTCGCTTTGGCCATCACCTCGGGCTTGTACAGGCTTCCGAACGATTGAGCGCCGATGCCCTGGCGTTCTCCCTCCCGGTAGACGGCGGTCGCCTGCGCCGGAATGAGATCGTGCCCGGGCCACCACACGCCCGACATGTCCGGATGGCCGTCAGTCATGCGCGGAATCGGCCTGGCCGTGGCGGCGGTGCTCGATGCGCTGGCGGAGGCGGATTGGGCGGCGACGGGCGTGCCGCTCATCAGGGCCAGCGACGCGGCCGCGATCGACGCGGCTGCCAACAGCAGGGACGCGAGAGTTGCCTTCTTCATGTCGAACATCCTCCGCTATCTGTTTGCATCCGGCTCGTTGCCCTTGGGGCCGATGATGAACGAGCGGCCGTCCGCGAGGATGATTTCACGGGCCGCGCCTTCGTTCTTGGTCATGTCGCGCGCGTGACACCCTCGGATGGTGACCGTCGATCCCACCTTGAACACCTCGGGCTTCACCCCGCTGCGAATGAGCGCCGTCGGCGTCTGCGCTTCAAAACCCCACGGCACGACGTTGCCGTTGGCGTCCTTGACGTCGAGATAGATCCAGGAGTGAGGGTTGGCCAGCTTCGCCTGGGTGATGACGCCCTGAACGGTGATCAGTGCGTTGGCATCGAAGGCCGCGGCAAACGAGTGATGCGCCAGGACGGGCGAGGCGGTCAGCGCACCGACAACGGACACGGCCGCGAGAACTCCTAAACCCCTGCGTACCATCTCAAACCTCCCAGCACGACGGGCCGACCTGAAGGTCGGCCCCTACGGACGATTTGTCGACCGACCTGAAGGTCGGCCCCTACGGACATGACCCCCGACGATCGTAGAGGCGGACCTTCAGGTCCGCCTTCCGTTAGAAATCCAGTTGCGCGCCGACCTTGAGGAAGCGGCCGACCATGACGATCTGCGGCACGCGAAACGTCCCGTACGCCGTACTTTCCGTCAACACCGCGCTCGAATTCAACGCATTGTAGACGTCGAGATTCACGGCCGCGCGGCGCTGCCCGAACCTGAAGATTTTACCGACGCGGAGGTCAACCTGGTTGACGCGATCTCCGTACAGGGCGCCCGCCGAGGCCGCGGTCGGCGTCGCCGCCAACGCATTCGACCGCAACAGGTTCACCTGCGCGTTCGGCGCGTTTCCCGCCAGCGGCCGTCCGAGCGACTGCGCGGCCAACGCGGTGGGCGCGTTGAACGTGGCCTGGACGAGCGGCCCGGGATTGCTCTGGAACGACCCGCCGAGCTGGATGTCCAGCCTCGGAATCGTGTAGGCGCCGAGGCCCTTCACTTGCGTCAGCAGCGGCGAATCCATCTCGCAGTATCCGAGCGGCAGCGCCGTCGTCGCGGTGCTGATCAGCTCCGGCAGCTTCGAGACGATCGCGCAGTTGTCGGTGCTCGTGCGCCCCGTGCTGACGCCGCCCTGCAGCGTGATGCCCCGCAGCAGCCGGGCGTTCGTACTCAGGTCGATCCCGTTCCAGTGCTCGATCTGCTTGCCGTAGTTCGACGCGAGCGTCACGAAGTTTTGCGCCGGCACGCTGAACTTGGCCGCGCTCACGTTGGCGAGCCCGCAGATCTGGTTCGCGCCGCCGCCCGGCAGCCGGCGATCGGCAGGGGCGGTGATGCAGTACGCGTCGAAGTCGGACGGCGCCAGCGCCAGGTTGTCCGTCACGCCGAAGTTGCCGTACCAGCGGCGGAAGTAGCCGACCTCCACCGACATGCGCGGCAGCACCTGGTGCTGCACGCTCGTCGCGAGCTCCCAGTCGAAGGGGCGGTGTCCCCACCCGGTAATCGCCTTCGGATCGTAGGTCGTGCTGGGGCTCGCCTTGCCGAAGTTCGGGTCGTTCAGGGCGCCGCATTCGCCGTTGGCCAGCGCGCTCGTGAGATCGCAGTCAGGGACGACATTGCGATTCGCGTCGGCCCACGTCCGCGTCGTGCTGTGGACGACCCTGTTGTAGGGCGCCTGCGTGCCATAGGTGAACGCAGGTCCGTCCGAGCCGATCAGATATTTGTTCACGCTGACCTTGAGAGCCGTCCGGCCGTTGCCGAACGGGTCGTAGGCCACGCCCATCCTCGGCGTGATGTCCTTCCAGTTCGAGTTCGGCGTCGTGGGCAGCGTGAAGCTGCGCGTGGGCGCGAACTGGATGGGCCCGTACGTCTCTTCCGGGAAGCTGCTCTTGAACGAGTCGAATCGCACGCCGCCCGTGACCGTCAGGCGCGAGACCGTCCATCGGTCCTGGGCGTAGATGCCGAGATCGTGGTCCAGGTTCCACCCGTCGTGGTACGGCGTCGCATAGAGCGTAATCAGGTTCGGGGCGCCGTTGTTGAACCGGTAGTACAGGTTCTGGTTGCCGTTCAGGAACAGCAGCGCGTCGATGTCGCCGCTCCCGTTGTTGAAGCCGACCTTGAACGCATGCGCGCCGGTGATGTACGAGGCCGCGGCCCGATACCGCAAGTCGTGCTGCCAGCGATCGGCGAAGCCGGCCGGGCGCAGCTTGTAGTTGATCTGGCTCGATTGCTCGAGCACGCCGATGACATTCGGGTTCGTCTCCGCGTAGGGGAACCAGCCCCACCGATGGTATTGGTGGAACGCGCCCGCTTCGAGCAGCAGCCGCGAGGTGAGCGGCGACGTCCATTCCGTCGTCATCAGGTGGTGCGGCCAGCCCCAATGGTTGTCGAAGCCGGGCGACGTCGTCGCGCGGATGGCGGAGGGGCAGGTGCACATGTGCTCCTTCGCGAACGAGAAGCCGACCTTGTTCTTCTGGGTGGCCTGCCACGTCAGGCGAACGTTGCCTTCGTTCCACATCCCGTCGTTGGAGATCCGATGCGTCTGGTCCTGGTTCAGCGTCCAGACGTTCGGATCGTTGTAGGTCGTGTCGAAGAACATGCCGCCGACCCAGTTCTGCGCGATCTGCAGGCGATGCGAGGCGTAGAACCACAGCTTGTCCTTCGCGATCGGCCCGCCGAACGCGGGATTCAGGTCCACGACCTTCCGGAGCGCGTTCGGCGTCGTGAAGCCGCGGGCCTTCAGGTCGCCGGTGAAGTTGCTGCTCTGCATCGACTCGTTCGCGAACGACGCGAACACGAGACCCCTGAAGGTGTTGCCGCCCTCCTTGGGAATCACGTTCACCCGCACGCCGCCTTCCGCCGCCTCGGCGGAGACGCCGGAAATGTCAATCGTGACTTCCTGCGTGCTGCCCATGTTGGGCACGTAGGGCGTGTTGTTCACGCCGGCCGACAGCATCATCGAGAGGCCGTTGATGGTGGTTCGCTGGTCGAGGCCGCGGCCGCCGTGCGACGCCAGCTGCGAGACGGCATTGCCGCTGCTCCCGCCGACATCCTGCGTCCCCACGCCGTTGAGCGTGAGGCCGCCCGAGACGCTGACGCCCGGCAGCAGGACACCGAGATTCTGCACGAGCCGCCCCGTTGGAACGGCGTCGATGACGGCGTGATCCAGCACCTGCTGCCGCGTGGTGCTCTGGATGTCGACGATCGGCGTTTCGCCGCTCACGGTGATCGTCTCTTCGACCGCGCCGACGCGCAGGTCCGCGTTCACGGTCGCGGTGAACGATCCGCTCAGCGCGATGCCCTCGCGCTTGACGGTGCTGAAGCCGGGCAGCGTGAACGTCACCGTGTAGGTGCCGGGCCGCAGGTCGACGATCTTGTACTGGCCGGTGCCGTCCGTGACGACGGCGCGTGTCTTCTCGATGAGCGCGGGGCTGGACGCTTCAACAGTCACGCCCGGCAGCACGGCGCCCGACGCATCCTTGACGATGCCCGCGACCGACCCCTGCGCGGCCGCAGCCGAGGGAAGAACGAGGATCGCCCCGAGCACCAGCAGGATCCGGGACCATACGCGCATAAGTCCTCCAAGGTCGGTACGAATTGGTGAGCCACACTAGGGTGAAAAGCGGGCATGTGTCAATGTAGAATGCGCCAGGATTCGAGACGTTCTCACCGCTGTTCAACTACAGGAGATCGCCATGCGTTCAAGGATCTCCGTCGGTGTTTTCCCGATAGTCCTGATCGTGATGACGGCGCCCGTGTGGGCGCCGAAGCCTGCGGCCAGTCAGGAGGCCGCGGCGATCACCTTCTACAAGGACGCGCTTCCGGTCTTACAGAAGAATTGCCAGAGCTGCCACCGGCCGGGTCAGATCGGGCCGTTCTCGATGCTCACGTACAAGGACACGCGACCGTGGGCAAAAGCCATGAAGGCCGCGGTTCTCACCCGGGCGATGCCGCCCTGGTTTGCGGACCCGCGCTATGGGCACTTCAATAACGACCGCTCCCTGACACAGGCCGAGATTGACACGATCGCGGAGTGGGTCAATAACGGTGCGCTCGAAGGCGATCCAGCCGATGCGCCGCGCGACATCGAGTGGGCGGCAGGCGGCTGGCAAATCAAGCCGGACGTCACCGTCGATCTGCCACCCTATCCCGTGCCGGCCCGCGGCATCGTGGAATGGGAGCGCATCGCGTTTCCCGCGCCGTTCAAGGAGGACACCTGGGTCACGTCGGTTGAGATCATGCCGGGCATCCCGGCCGTCGTCCATCACATGTGCTTTGGTTTCCAGAAGCACAAGCCGACGACGCCGTATGGCGAGTACCAGTGGATGGAGGTCCCGCGCGGCGAAGACGGCACCATGACGAAACCCGACGGGACGACGACCGGTCCGCGCGACGGCATCGTGCTGACACGCGTCGCGGGCAGCACCGAGGTGACGCGCCGCGTCGGCCGTCCAACCGTGTATCACGAAGGCACCAACGAGTTCTGCTACCTGCCGGGGCTGCCGTTCGAAGACTATCGTCCCGTCAACGCCGGGATGCTGGTGCCGGCGGGCTCCGACATGATCGTGAGCCTGCACTACACGGCCACCGGGCTGGCAGTCGTCGACAAGAGCCGCGTCGGCTTCACCGTGACGAAGACGCCGCCGGCGAAGAAGTTCCTGCCACAGGATGGACCGGAGGGAGACAATGCGCCGGTCGAGCGGCAGCAGGCGAACGCGACGCTGGCGATTCCTCCTTATGCGGACAACCATCCGGGTCCGCTCGCGGAAATAAGCTTCCTGAAGGACGTCGAGCTCGTCTGGTTCCGGCCGCACGCCCATGTGCGCGGAAAGACGGTCCGCTACACGCTCGTGTACCCGGACGGGAAAGAAGAGACGCTCCTCTACGTGCCGCGCTACAACTTCAACTGGCAGCTCACGTACCGCACGTCCGTGAAGATTCCGAAGGGCGCCAGGATGCGCGTGCAGTTCACGTACGACAATTCGACGGCCAACAAGTACAACCCCGACCCGGGCAAGTGGGTCTACTACGGCGGTCAGAGCTGGGAGGAGATGGGCACGCCAAACATGGGGTTCCTCGTCGATCGGGAGGCCGACGAGAAAAGCTTCCTGATCGAGCGATGAAACGCTGCCCACTCGTCTCCATCGTCATGCTGCTCTTCGCGGCCGCCGCGCACGCGGAGCACCGGCAGGTCAGCGTCACTGCGGGCGACGGGTTCGCGCTTCAAGGGAACTACTATTCAGCCGAGAAGGGCGGGCCGGGCATCCTGCTCCTCCATCAGTGCGACGCCGATCGCCGGATCTACGAGAAGTTGGCCACGATGCTGAACGTCGCCGGCTACAACGTCCTCACGATCGACTGGCGCGGCTTCGGCGGGAGCCGGGCCGGGGCGTTCACCGACTTTCGCGCGCAGCGGCAGAAGATTCAAGAAATGATGCCGGGCGACGCCGACGCAGCGTTGAAGGTCCTCAGCGCGCAGCCAACGGTCATCAACCGGGCGATCGGCGTGGTGGGCGGGAGCTGCGGCGTGAACCAGGCGGTGCAGGCCAGCCGGCGTCATCCCGAGATCCGGACCCTCGTGTTGCTGTCCGGAGGGACTGACGCGCAGGGCGAGGCTCACATCAAGAGCTCGGCGACCCTGCCGATTTTCGGCGCCGCCAGCGAGGAAGATACCGATGCCGCGGCGGCAATCAGAACGATCGTCGGGCTCTCGGCGCACCCGGACAGCCGCGTGGAAATATTCACGGATGCCGGGCACGCCGCGACGATGTTTGCGAAGCAGCCCGATCTGGAGGCGGACATCGTGATCTGGTTCCGCGCCAATTTGCCTGTTGCCGGGTATGGTCTGCCGCCCGCCATCAGGTGATCGCATCAACAATCCGGCCACAGCCGATCGAGGTTCAACATGACGCGTTTGACCCGCTTCTCTCTTGTTGCCGCTGGCCTGATGATCGCGGTGCCGGCGGTCATGCACGCTCACTTCAAGCTCCTGGAGCCCGCGTCGTGGCTGATCGAAGACAATCGCGGTGATCCACAGAAGGCAGGGCCCTGCGGCGGGACGAACAGCGACTACGGCAAACCGAGCTACATCATCGGGAAGGCCGTCGGCGGACAGAAGCTGCATCTCAAGGTTCAGGAGACCGTCTATCATCCCGGTCACTACCGCGTCGCATTGGCGGTCAACTCGCCGACTGAGCTGCCGCTCGATCCGGACACGACGACCAGAGAGTCCGACAGAGGACCATGGTCGGTGTCCGCCGCCATCCAGAACCCGACGCAGATCCCTGTGCTTGCCGATGGTCTCTTCGTGCATTCGACTCGACCGACCGGCCCGATGGATCCCTGGGAAGCCGACGTGCAACTGCCGAACATCAACTGCAGGAAGTGCACGCTGCAAGTCGTGCAGTTCATGGCCGATCATGGCTTCAACAATCCGGGCGGGTACTCGTACCACCACTGCGCGAACCTGCAAATCACCGCGGACCCTGCACAACCGTTGAGTACCGGATGGCCGGCCGAACGGTGATTCCGATCATCGACAAGAACAACGGCGGCGCGGATTTCGTGCGCCGAGTGACCTATTCTTCCAGAGGGGAGTTCGCTGTTTCGCGTGCCATCAGGAGCGCGACGCCGGTCACGCACAGCGTGGCGACCACGTAGACCGATATCGCGGTGCTCGTGCGATAGACGCCAAACAGGCTCGCGAAGATCAACGGCGCGAAGCCACCTCCGGCAATGCCGGCGAGTGTGTACGCGAGTGAGGAGCCTGCGCAACGGACGCGTGTCGGAAACTGCTCCGTCACGAATGCGGCTTGCGGCCCGAACATGGCGGAGTGGATCACCAGGCCGATGACCACCGCGATCACGATGAGCGCGGGTCTTCTGCTCTCCAGCAGGACGAAAAAGACGAAAGCCCACAGCATTCCGAGCAGCGCGCCGGCCGCATACACCGGACGACGTCCGACACGATCCGACAGGGCTCCGAAGAAGAGGATCGACACCGCATTACAAACCGACCCGACCATGATCGCCGCCAACGCCAGCGTTCGGGACAGATTCAGAACAGTCGTCACATAGGTCAGCATGAATACGACCACGAGCGCGTACAGAACATCCGAGCCGACTCGCACGCCTCCAGCGATCAGCAAGCGCCGCCAGTGACGCCGCAACACATCGCCGATCGGCGTCTTGGCTTTCGTGCCGCGCTCTTCCAGTTCGGTGAACATGGGCGTCTCCGCCACACCGCGACGAATCCACAGGCCGAACCCGACCAGGACAACGCTGGCCAGAAACGGTATCCGCCACCCCCATGAGAGAAATTCGTCCGGCGATACGAGATACGTGATCACGGCAATGCCGCCAGTCGCGAGCAAGGTGCCGACGGATGGTCCGACCTGCGTCCACGAGGCATTGCGCCCCCGTTGATGCTGCGCGCCGTGTTCGACCGATATGAGCACGGCGCCGGCCCATTCGCCTCCCAGCGCAACGCCCTGCACGAAACGCAACATGACGAGCAGGATTGGACTCGCGATGCCGACCCTCGCGTACGTGGGGAGCAGGCCCATCAGTCCCGTCGTGATGCCCATGAGCACCAGGGTGGTGACCAGCACGACGCGGCGTCCGCGCTTGTCACCCAGGTGTCCGAAGAGCACGCCGCCGATCGGCCTCGAGACATAGCCCACGGC
>DASQAX010000426.1:0-2083 GCA_035635535.1 Vicinamibacterales bacterium
TCGACGATGTCGTCGAGCTTGGCGCCGTTGAACCAGGGGAGCCGCTGCGACACACGAGCGGCGCGCGCGAGGACGCCGTCGCTCGCGTCGATGACGATGGCGGCGGCGAGCCAGAGGAATGAATCGCGGAGGCGGTACTCGAAGATGGCGCGGGTGGCGAGAAGCGCGACGACCGCGCTGCTCGCCGTGTACAGATGCACGAGCCAGGCGGTGTAGGGCGGGCCTTCACGGCCCGCCATCACAGGCGCCTGACCACGGCCGGGAAATCGCGCCACACGGGGACGCCGCAGAAGTGCGACCCCTCCGTGCAGCGGGGAGAGATGAGGCCGTTCCGGATGACGCACGGCGGCCCGATGTACCGGCCGATGCGCGGGTGCGCCGCGCGGACCTCCTCGATTTCGTCCATCGACGCCAGGAAGATTTCTTCCTGCGCGTTGAAGCAGGTGCGCAGCGTCCACTTGTGGAGCAGTGCCAGCAGCGAACCCGACTCGACCAGGCGCAGCGTTTTCGCGTTCGGCAGCACGTAGAGCGCGAACTCGAGCGGCACCCCGAGCTCCAGCAGCCGGTTCTTCGACGTCCAGGCCTCGCGCATCGCGCAGTCGTAGACCGCCCGCGCGCGCGGGTTGGCGGCGACGAGGCGCGGCGTGATGTAGTCGGGCGACGCGGTGTCGGCAAACGTCATGAGCGGGCGCGAGGCGGGAACCATGCGGTGCCGCTGGTCCTGCGAGTCGGCCGTGTGGCTGAGGCGCTTCTCGAAGACGTAGGTGGCGTGATGCAGCGCCCGCATCAGCGGCGAGTGATACGAGACGTTGAGCACGTCGAGGCGGTAGAGATTCAGCGCCGGGTTCATCACCCGGTCGATCGCCTCGTCATCGCTCATCTCGTCCGGGAGCAGGCCGAAGACCGAGCGCACGGCTTCCGCGACGATCGCTTCCGCCGCGGGTGAGGTATCGCGCAGCCGCGACCAGCGTCCGTTCAGCCGTGCGTCGAAGGCGGCCGCATATCGATCGCCATCGCCGCGCGGATTCGGAAAGCCCGCTTCGGGCAGGTCGTCGCCTTCGATCGGCTCGAGGCCGACCTTCTCGAAAAACAGCGGATCCCACGCGGTGACCAGGCGCACCATCTCGCCGACGACCTGCCGCGTCTCGTACGGCGCGTCGCCGCTGTTCATCATCCGATTGAGGCGATGGAGCACGATGCCGGAAATCGTGTGGACCATCGACGTGAACGCCGCGATCGGAATGACGTAGCGCGCGGTCTCGATCGCCCGTTTCTCGGCGTCGCGCTCGATCTGCTTCAGGCGATCGGCCGATGTCGTCGGCCGGACGTACCGCAATTCCTTCAGGATCGCCAGCGCATCGTCCTTGAGCAGCGCCGAGAGCTCCCCGTAGCGATCCCACGCGCGCAGGATGGCCGTCTCGTACACCGCGAGCGCCTCGCCGGAGAGCGGCGGCACGAAGGCGCGCGGTTCCTTCAGCTTGACGTAGCGCTGGCTGGACTGCTCGGAGTTGTAGAACGGATAGGAGTGGAGGAACGTCCAGACGAACTGCCTGGAGATGTTTTCCAACCCGAATTCGAAATTCGCGTGCTGATAGACGGTGTGATGGCCGGCGTCGAACGTCAGCGTGCCGATCGTATCGCGCTGCTTGTCGGTGATCTCGTGCGCGCCGATGACGCGAGGCGAGTAGCACGTGCGCGCCGCGGCGATCGCACCATCGTAGGGGGCCGCCGGAGCACTTCTCAGCGTGACCTTCGGTTGATCCGTGACGAGCACGTTGCGCGCGTTTGATTATAGCGGGACGCGATCAGCGGCTGTCAGCGTGCCTGCAGTTCGGGAGATGCCCTAGACGCCAGAGATCCTCACCGTCGTCCGGCTTCACATCGACTAATCCATCGTCTGGCCGCCGCAGATGTTGTACGTCTGACCAGTGATCGCGGCGGCAGCAGGCGACGCGAGAAACGCGACGAGACCGGCGACCTCCTCGGGCTGAATGATCCGTTTGATCGGCACGGCACCGAGCGCAGACGCGCGGAACTGCTCGAAGGTCTGTCCGGTCGCCGCGGCGCCATGGCGCATCCCCTG
>DASQAX010000427.1:0-7882 GCA_035635535.1 Vicinamibacterales bacterium
CGCCGCGAGGCGCTCGATCGATTCCGCCGTGCGCGCCGCCGCACGCGCGCGCTGTTCGATCTCCTCGACCCCGCCGCCTACGTCCACAGGCCGATCGCGCTCCGCAACCCGATCGTCTTCTACGAGGGTCACCTGCCAGCCTTCGCGGTCAACACGCTGATCAAGAAGGGCCTCGGCCGTCCGGGAATCGACGAGCACCTCGAGACGATCTTCGCGCGCGGCATCGATCCCGAACAGGAAGCCGCGGCGGTCGCGCGCGGCAATCCCGCGTGGCCCGATCAGGACACCGTGCGCGCGTACGCGGATGCGGCCGACGCGCTCCTCGAGGACGCCATCGCGAACGCGGATGTCGCGCGCGACGACCATCCGCTGCTGCGTCACGCGCAGGCGGTGTGGGCCATCCTCGAGCACGAGGAGATGCACCAGGAGACGCTGGCGTACATGTGGCACCGCGTTCGGTACGAGTGGAAGCGGAAGCCCGACCACTACGTGACGCTGCCGCCGCGGCTCCGCGACGGCGCTCGCGGGTCGCACGTCTTCGTGCCGGCCGGCACGGTGACGGTGGGAACGCCGGGCGAGGAGCCGTTCGCGTGGGACAACGAGCGTCCCTCGAGGCGTGTCGAGGTGGCGGCGTTCGAGATCGACACGCTGAACGTGACCAACGCCGACTTCATGCAGTTTGTCGAAGCGGGCGGCTACCGCGACCCGAGCCACTGGCGGCCGGAAGACTGGGCATGGGTGCAGGGCGATCGCGTCGTCCATCCCCCGTTCTGGGAACACGACGACGGTGCGTGGTACTGGCGTGCGATGTTCGAGCGGGTGCCGCTCCCAAGGGAATGGCCCGTCTACGTGACGTGGGCCGAGGCGAACGCGTACGCGCGCTGGCGCGGGCAGCGTCTCATGACCGAGGCGCAATTCATCCGCGCCTCCAGCGGCAGCGCGCCCGTGAACGTGGACTTCGCGCGCTTCGATCCCGTTGCCGTCGGCTCGGCCGCCGGCGCCAGCGAGTTCGGTGTCTACGACATGGTCGGCAACGGATGGGAATGGACCGCCGACGTCTTCGCGCCGTTCGATGGCTTCACGCCGCTGCCGTCGTATCCGGAATATTCGGCCGACTTCTTCGACGGCGATCACTTCGTCATGAAGGGCGCCTCTCCAGTGACCGCCCGCGGCCTCATCCGGCCGGGCTTCCGGAACTGGTTCCGGCCACGGTATCCCTACATCTACGCGGCGTTCCGGTGCGTGAAGACGACGTAGAAAGGCGCGCCTTCGGGGCCGATCTAGCCGAGACGCTGGCGCGCGAGCCGCGGCAGATTTCCTCGAAGTACTTCTACGACGAGCTCGGCTCGGCGCTCTTCGAGGCCATCACCAGGCTGCCGTGGTACCGCATCACGCGCGCGGAAACCGCGATGCTCGCGCGGCACGCGCGCGACATCTTCGATCCGCGGCGCGGGTCCGCGACGCTCGCGGAGCTCGGATGCGGCAGCGGCGACAAGATTGCGGTGCTCGTCGGCGCGGCCGGCGAGCCGTTTCCGCTGATCCAGCTGATCGACATCTCGCCTGCTGCGCTCGACACCGCGCGCTATCGGCTGCAGGCCATCGGCGTTCGCGACGTGATCACGCATCACGCCGCCTACGAGGAGGGCCTCATGCGGGCGATCGAGAGGCGGCCGCCAGAGACGGCGCTCGTCGTGCTGTTCCTCGGCTCGAACATCGGCAACTTCGTGCCGTCGGCCGCCCGCGATCTGCTGCGGCGCATCCGTCAATCGCTGCGGGCTGGAGACGCGCTGCTGCTTGGCGCGGACCTGGTCAAGCCCGAACGCGATCTGCTCCTCGCCTATGACGACCCGTTGAAGGTGACCGCGGCGTTCAACCGCAACGTGCTTCGGCGCATCAACGACGAGCTCGGCGCGAACTTCAACCTCGCCGCGTTCAGCCATCGAGCCGCCTGGAATGCCGCGGCGCAGCGCGTCGAAGCCTACCTGGTCAGCGCGCGACGGCAGACGGTCTCGATTCCCGGCGCCGGCGTCGAGCTCGAGCTGCGCGAGGGCGAAGCCATCTGGACGGAGAGCTCGTACAAGTACGAGCCCGACCAGGTGATGGCGGAGGGGCTCGCCGCCGGCTTCAGCGGAGGCGAGCAGTGGGTCGATGGGGACGCGAAGTTCGCGTTGACGCGCTTCGACGTGAACGGCGAGCCGGCGCGCGGATAAGATGGCGCGTGGCGCGCGCGACCTCCACACCGCTGATGACATGGATGCTCGTTCCGGCGATCGCGCTCTGCCTGATCGCGATCTGGATCGTCCTTCCGCCATTTCACGCCGGCCTGCTGCCGCTGGCGGTGGGGGCGCCGGAGATCAGCCCATGGCTGCTGCTGGCATCGCTCGGCGTGGGCGCGATGACGTTCAACGCAGCCGCCGTGACACCCGCCGCGCGCGCGGCCTTCGCCTTCGCCGTCGTCGCGGCGCTGCTGTCCGCGTACCCGCTCGCGCGCACGCCGTTCACGCTCGCCGCCTTCGATCGCGCGATGGAGCAGCGGCTCGGCCGCGACTACCTCCAGCAGATTCCAGCCGCGACGAGCGCCGGCCTTCGCGCGCACGCGCTCTCACCGCTCGATTTCGTGCGCGGAATCGCGCGCGTGGACGTGCTCGTCCGCCGCGGCGTGGAGTTTGCGAATCCCGGCGGCGTCGCGCTCACGGCGGATGTCTATCGGCCGCCAGGCGCCGGTCCTCATCCCGTGCTGCTGCAGGTGTACGGCGGCGCGTGGCAGCGCGGCGCACCGGCGGACAACGCGTCGTTTGCGACCTGGTTCGCCGCGCGCGGCTACCTCGTCGTCGCCATCGACTACCGGCACGCGCCGGCGGCCACGTGGCCCGCGCAACTCCAGGACGTGCGCACCGCGCTCGGATGGGTGCTGGCGCACAGCGCCGAATACGAAGCGGACCCTTCACGCATCGCGCTCGTCGGCCGCTCGGCGGGCGCGCAGCTTGCGCTCGTCGCCGCCTATCAGTCCGGCGCGCAGCTCGTGCGCGCGGTCGTCAGCTATTACGGGCCGACCGATCTGGTTGAAGGCTGGAGAGAGCCGCCGCGGCCGGATCCGCTCGACATCCGTTCCATTCTCGAGGCGTACCTGCATGGAACCCCCGACACCGCCGCGGCGCGCTATCGCGACGCCTCGCCGGTGACCTACGCGACCTCGCGCGTGCCGCCGAGCCTGCTCGTCTACGGCGCCCGCGATCATGTCGTCGAGCCACGATTCGGACGCGAGCTCGACGAGCGGCTGCGCGAGGCCGGCGCCCGGTCGGTTCTCCTCGAAATTCCGTGGGCCGAGCACGCCTTCGACGCCGTCCCGAACGGCGTCAGCGGCCAGATTGCGCTGTATTACACAGAGCGGTTTCTCGCGTGGGCGTTGCGATAATCGATCGACGGCTTCCCGCCGATAACAGATCGGGAATTCCATCGTTTCCATGACCTTCTTCAAGCCATTGCCGCGCTGGCTGACGCGGCCGGTGTCCGTGCTGATCGTGATCGCGTGGGCCGCCTCGATGGCGGTGCTCGTGAACCGCTCGTACCTCCAGGCGTCGGCGGCCAACCTGGCGACCGACCTCGCGCGCTACGGTTCGAATGCCGAGTGGCGCGGCGTCTACTACCGGGGGGACAAGATCGGGTTCACGGTGAGCCAGATCGTGCCGACCGATGGGGGCTTCGAGCTCCAGGAGGACGGACGCCTGCAGATGTCGCTGCTGGGCGCATCGACCGCCGCGGCGCTTCACACCGCGGCGCGCGTGGACTCGAACTTCGCGCTTCGCTCGTTCGACTTCTCGCTCGATCCCGGCACGGGCGCGGTCGTCGTGCGCGGCCGCGTCGAGCCGATGCCCGGGGCGGGGACGCGCGCGCGCCTGGTCATCGCCATCACGTCCGGCGGCCACACGCGGAGCGAAACACGCGAGCTCGACCGGGCGCCGGTGCTCTCGCAGAACTTTTCGCGGCTGCTCGCCGGTGGCCGGCTCACCGCCGGCTCGGAGCAGCAGTGGAACATCTTCGATCCCGCCACGCTCCGCAACCAGCCCGTCACGGTGAAGATCCGCAGCCGCGAAATCGTCCGCAACGTCGGCGAACGGCCGATTCCAGCCTTCCGCGTGGACATGGCGTACCAGGGGCTGCAGACGACGTCGTGGATTACGGACACCGGCGATGTCGTGCGCGAGGAGAGCCCGCTCGGCCTGATCACGGTGCGCGAGTCGGCCGACCGCGCGCAGACGCTCGGCGTACCGGGCCGCGTGCAGACGGACCTGCTGGAGGCGGCCGCCGTGGTTCCCGCGATGCGGCAGCGGATCGACGAGCCGCGCGACGTTCGCCGCCTGCGGCTGGAGCTCGATGGCGCCGACCTGACCAACGCCGAGCTGCAGGGCGCGGGGCAGGAGGTGAACGGCTCGACCATCGTGCTGACCGACCCGCAGACGCTCCAGGCCGGTCCCGCCGATGACACGGCCGGCGAATACCTCAAGCCGGAGCCGCTCATCGAAAGCGACGCGCCGGAGATTCGTGCCGAGGCCGAGAAGGCGATTGCCGGCGCCGCCGGCCCCCGGGCCCGCGCCGAGAGGCTGACGCGCTACGTCAACGCGCTCCTCGACAAGAAGCCGACCGTCAGCCTTCCGTCGGCGCTCGAGGTGCTTCGCACGAAGGTGGGCGACTGCAACGAGCACACGGCGCTCTACGTCGCCATGGCGCGCTCGATCGGCATCCCCGCGCGCATCGCGGTCGGCCTCACCTACGTCCGCGGGATCACCGGCGCGTTCTATTACCACGCGTGGCCGGAGGTGTACCTCGACGAAGGCTCGGGGCGCGGCCTGTGGCTGCCCGTCGATCCGACGCTGAACGAATTTCCGGCGGACGCGACGCACGTGCGGCTCGCGCGCGGAGGGCTCGACAAGCAGGCGGCCATCCTTCCGATGATCGGCCGCATCAAGATGAAAGTCCTCGACATGACGCTCGACGAGAACGCCACGCCGATCCTGATCGGCCAGTCCACCGACCTGGCGCCGATGCGCGCGGTGTCGGCCACGCCGCAGGCGAGCGCGGACTGCTGCTGGCTGAGCCGCTGGTTGAGGCCGTCAAGCCCCTCGACTTCGTTCGGGACGAGCCGCTCGACCGCGCCCGGGACACGCCGATGATTGCCGTTCAACACCTGGTCAAGCAGTACGGGAAGTTCACCGCGGTGGACGACGTGTCGCTCGACGTTCAACCGGGCGAAATTCACGGCTTCCTCGGGCCGAACGGCGCCGGCAAGACGACGACGCTGCGGATGATTGCCGGCCTGCTGAAGCCGACGTCCGGACGCGTGATCGTCAACGGTCACGACGTCGCCGCGGAGCCGGAGCTCGCCAAGGCGTCGCTCGGGTTCATTCCCGACCGGCCGTTCATCTACGAAAAGCTCACCGCCGGCGAGTTCCTGAAGTTCCATGCGGGCCTCTACGGGCTCGACGGCGACGGGGTGATGGACCGGGTGCACGAGATGCTCGACCTGTTCGAGCTGCGCCGGTGGGAGAACGAGCTGGTCGAAAGCTTCTCGCACGGGATGAAGCAGCGCCTCGTGATGTGCGCGGCGTTCCTGCACCGGCCCCGCGCCGTGGCGGTGGACGAGCCGATGGTCGGCCTCGATCCGCGCGGCGCGCGGCTGATCAAGGACGTCTTCCGCCGCATGAGCGAGCGCGGCGTCGCCATCCTCATGAGCACGCACACGCTCGAGGTCGCGCAGGAGATGTGTCAGCGCCTGAGCATCATCCTCAAAGGGAAGATCATCGCGCAGGGCACGGTGGACGAGGTCCGCAGGCTGGGAGGCGCCGACGATCACCTGACGTCGGTCTTCCTGCGGTTGACCGGCGGCAGCGCGCTCCAGGAAATCGACGAAGTCGTATGAACGCCGCCTTCACCTATCTCCTGCTGCCGCATCTCTGGTCGTCGCGCAACCGGGCGCAGCGGCGCGAGCCCGGCGACCTGACGCGCGCGTTCCTGTTCGGCGGGGTCGGCATCGGCGTGTTCGCTGCGCTCTTCTACGGCGCCGCCTGGCTGACGTGGCAGCTCCAGGACTACGAGGAGCTCGGCGACTACCTGCTGCGCCTCGGCCTGTCGTGGATCTTCATGACGTTCCTCGCGTTCCTGACCTTCAGCGGGATCGTCACGGCGCTGTCGACCTTCTTCCTGTCCGACGATCTCCGCCTGCTGCTGACCGCGCCGATTGCGGCGAGGCGGCTGTTCTACGCGCGCTTCGCGCGCACCGTCGTGCAGTCGTCGTGGATGGTGGTGGTGTTCATCGCGCCGGTCCTGCTCGGCGTCGGCCTCGCGCAGTGCGCGCCGGCGAGCTTCTACATCACGTCCGCGCTGACCATCGTCCCCTTCGCGATCATCCCGGTCGCGGTCGGCACCGCGTGCACGCTGCTGCTCGTCAACGTCTTTCCCGCGCGCCGCGCGCGCGACCTGCTGATGCTCATGGGCTTCCTCTTCGCCGCCAGCATCGTCGTGCTGCTGCGGATGATTCGGCCCGAGCAGCTGCTGCGCGTCGAATCGCTGCCCGACGTGACGGGCTTCTTCAGCACCCTGCAGTCGCCCGTGACGCCGCTGCTGCCGTCGTTCTGGGCAGGAGAGCTGCTGTTTGCGAGCCTCAAGGGCGGCTGGGACGCGCGCCACGCCGGCGCGCTCTGGACGACCGCGCTCGCGTGCTGCGTCGGGCTGCGCGCGGCCGACGAGCGGTGGCACTTCTCCGGGTACAGCCGATCGCAGGAAGCGCCCAAGGCGCGTTTCGCGAAGTTCCGGACGCTCGACGTGCTTGCCGGCGTGCTGCCGTTGTCGCCGGTGCGGCGGCAGCTGCTCGTCAAGGACCTGAAGATCTTTCTGCGCGACGTCAGCCAGTGGTCACAGCTGCTGCTCCTGCTCGCGCTCGTGCTGATCTACCTGTACAACTTCCGCGTGCTCGACCTCGGCCGCATCCCGTACATGAGCGGCTTCGTGAAGAACGTCTACGCGTTCGTGAACCTGGGGATGGCGGGCTTCGTGCTGGCGACCGTCGCCGTCCGTTTCGTCTTCCCGATGGTCTCGGCAGAGGGGCCGGCGTTCTGGCTGATTCGCAAGTCGCCGATTTCGATGCACGATTTTCTGTGGTCGAAGTTCTGGACGGGTTTCGTGCCGGTGCTCGTCCTCACCGAGACGCTGACGATTGCCGCCAACGAGCTGCTGGACGTCGATCCGTTCCTGAAGATTGTCGCCGCGGGCGCGATCGTCTTTCTCAGCCTCGCGCTCGTCGGGCTCGCGACCGGCCTGGGCGCCCGTTATCCGCGTTTCACGGCCGACAACCCGAGCCAGGTCGCGGGCTCGTACGGCGGCGTCGCCTTCATGATCGTCGCCGTGCTGATCATCATCGTGATCATCGTGCTGCTCGGGTGGCCCTCGACGACCTACCTGTTCTACCAGCTTCGCCACAGGCCGATTCCCACCGGCCGCCTGCTGATGATGGGCGTGTCGTTCATTGCGGCGGTCGCTGTCAGCATCGCGGTATGGCTGCACGGCATGCGATCGGGCGTGCGGGCCCTCGATGCGATGAGCAACTAGCGCCCGGACAAGAGCACAAAGAACGGGAGCCACAAAGAGCACAAAGGGCACGAAGAATTAAGGACTCAAAGAGGGGAAGGTCGCCGGGCCGCCGGAGGCGGCCACGCGCGACGGTGCGTCACGGAAACAAGCCACGCCGATTTCTTTCAGCGGCTTGTTTCTGGTGACGTACCCTCGCGCGTTGTCGGCCTGCTTCGCAGGCCGACCGGCGACCTTCTTCGTGTCCGTATTCTTCGTGCTCTTCGTGTCCTTTGTGGCTGCACGTCTTCGTGCTCTTAGT
>DASQAX010000428.1:0-5304 GCA_035635535.1 Vicinamibacterales bacterium
GGGCAGAGGGTTCGCAGGGTTCGGAGTTCGCGGGTTCGCAGGTTCGCGGCACGAGCGGCGCGGGCGAGGGACTGCGCGGCGCGGACGGTCCGCGATCCTTCGGCCGCGTGTTCGTGCTTCGTAACGGCGAGTTCGTTCCCGTCCGCGTGCGCACGGGCGTCAGCGACGGCGCGATGACCGCGATCGTCGACGGCGACCTGAAGGAAGGCGATCAGGTCGTGACCGGCATGTCCCAACCGGGTGCGACGGCACAGACCGGCACCACGTCGCCGCTGATCCCGTTCGGCCGCCGTGGCGGCGGCGCGAACGCGAATCGCGGCGCGGCCGCCGGCGCTGGAGTAGCAAGTAGGCCGGGTCCTTCCGGACCCGGCGCCGCAGGCGGAGCGGGACGATGAACCCGATCATCTCGGTTCGTGAGCTGACGAAAACCTACGACCTCGGCGAGATGCAGGTGCAGGCGCTGCGCGGCGTCTCGCTGGATGTCGCGCCTGGCGAGTTCGTCGCGCTCACCGGGCCGTCGGGCTCCGGCAAGTCGACGTTCATGCACCTGCTCGGCTGCCTCGATCGGCCGACCGCCGGACGCTATTTCCTGAACGGGAACGACGTCTCGACGCTCTCGCCGCGCGACCTCGCGCAGGTGCGCAACACGCAGATCGGCTTCGTGTTCCAGGGGTTCAACCTGCTCTCGCGCACGTCCGCGCTCGAGAACGTCGAGCTCCCGCTGCTCTACGCGGGCAAGATGCCCGCCGCGGAGCGGCGGCAGCGCGCCGCCGACGCGCTGAAGGCCGTGGGCCTCGGCGACCGGCTGGGCCACCATCCGAATCAGCTCTCCGGCGGCCAGCAGCAGCGTGTCGCCATCGCGCGGGCGCTGGTGAACAACCCGACGCTGCTGCTCGCCGACGAGCCGACCGGCAATCTCGACACGAAGACGAGCGTCGAGGTGATGGGCATCTTCCAGCGCCTCAACATCGAGCGCGGCATCACCATCGTCCTCGTGACGCACGAGGCCGACATCGCCGAATACGGCACGCGCGTGATTACATTCCGCGACGGACTGGTGCGCGACGACAGCGCCATCGAGCGCCGCCGCATCGCGTAGGGGAGCTGCCATGTCGTTTCTGATGACGTTCGTTGTCGCGGTCAAGGCGCTCCGCCGAAATGCCATGCGCACCGCGCTCACCGCGCTCGGCATGATCATCGGCGTTGCGGCCGTCATCGTCATGGTCGCGATCGGTACGGGCGCGAGCGCGTCGATCCAGAGCCAGATTCAGAGCGCGGGCTCCAATATCGTCATGGTGACCGCCGGCTCTGGCGGCTTCGGCCCCGTCCGCCAGGGTCAGGGGGCCGTGACGACGCTGACGGCGGAGGATGCGGACGCGATTCGGCGCGAGGTGCCGGGCGTCCGCTACATCTCGCCCGGGCTCAACACACGCACGCAGGTCGTCGCGGCGGCAGGAAACTGGAACACGCAAATCCAGGGCGCCAGCGCCGACCTGGCCGCGATTCGCTCGTGGCCCGCGCAGTTCGGCACCTTCTTCACCGACGAGGACGTGACCGCGGCCCGGAAGGTCGCGGTGCTCGGGTCCGTCGTACGCGACCAGCTGTTCGGCGCCGGCGCCGATCCCACGGGAGAGATCGTCCGCATCAAGAACCAGCCGTTCCAGGTGATTGGCGTGCTCACGAGCAAGGGGCAGGCGGCGATGGGACAGGACCAGGACGACACGGTCATCGTCCCGTTCACGACCGTTCAGAAGAAGCTGATGGGCGTGCAGCACGTGACCAACATCACCGTGTCGGCGGAGAACGGCGTGCCGCTCGACGCGATGACCGATCAGATTGCGGCGCTCCTGCACACGCGGCACAAGCTTCAGCCCGGCGCGGACGACGACTTCCTGGTGCGCACGCTCGAGGAGATGGCCAGCGTGCTGACCTCGACCACGAGGACGATGACGTACCTGCTGGCGGGCATCGCGGCGGTCTCGCTCATCGTCGGCGGCATCGGCATCATGAACATCATGCTGGTCTCGGTGACGGAGCGGACGCGCGAGATTGGCCTGCGGCTCGCGGTCGGCGCGCGCGACGTGGACGTGCTGCTGCAGTTCCTCGTCGAGTCGATCGTGCTCAGCCTCGCGGGCGGCGCCATCGGCATCGCGCTCGGGTTCGGGATTTCGTACGGCGTCCAGCGGGTGATGCTGTGGTCCGCGATGGTAACGCCGTCGGCGGTAGCGATGTCGTTCGGCGTCGCGGCGGCCATCGGCGTGTTCTTCGGCTTCTACCCGGCCCGCAAGGCCGCGCGGCTGAACCCGATCGACGCGCTGCGTTATGAATGACGCGCCGGGGCGGACACGGAATTGTCACCGGCGCGCGACCAACTTCGATTCGAGATGCCACGTCTGAACCTTTGGAGGCTATACCCATGGATCGTGTTCGAAAGATCGTTGTGACGGCGGGACTCGTCACCCTCATGTCGGCCGGCGCCGTGGCGCTGTTCGCGCAGGCCCAACCGGGACGCGGCGCGGGGCCGTTCGGGCCCGGCGGCCCGGGCGGGCGCGGGTTCGCGGCGGGCTTCGCGCTCGGTCAGCTCGACCTGAGCGACGCGCAGAAGCAGCAGGTGCGCGACATCACGCAGCGCCACCGCGAGCAGTCGAGCGGGACGATGCAGCGGATGCAGCAGGCGATGCAGGCGCAGCGCGCGGCCATCAACCAGGTGCCGGTGAACGAAGCGGCCGTGCGCCAGGCCGCGGCGGCGCTGGCCGCCGTGCAGGCCGATGCGGCTGTCGACGAAGCGCGGCTGCACGCCGACATCTTCTCGGTGCTCACCGTCGAGCAGCAGGAGAAGGCGAAGCAGCTCGAGGCGCAGGCGCGCGCGCGCGGAGAGGAGCGGCGTCAGCGCGCCCCGCGCCAGCAGAAGAGTCCCGCCTAGATCTCAGTTGAGTGTGGTCGTCTGCTCGGACGCCCACCCGATGCCGATTCTGACCGCGGCCAGCAGCTGGTCGCGGCAGACAGGCTTGGCGACGCACGCCACCACAGCGTCGTGCATCGGCTCGTCGTGGGCCGCCGGATCACCGCTCGCCAGCACGACCGCCGTCTTGGGGCAGTGCTGGCGAATCATCTTCGCCAGCCAGACGCCGCTCGGCCCCGGCAGGTGCAGGTCGCAGATCGCGACCGTCGGGCGGTTGCTCGCCAGCATGCCGACCGCGTCGAACGCGTCGCACGCCCGCGCCACCCGGTAGCCTTCGTCCAGCAGGATTCGCGACCACACGTCGAGCACACCGGGTTCGTCATCGACGATCAGGACCGTGTGCCGGGAGATGGTTCTTGTAACCATGGGCATGGCTGAGGTTGGAGCCAGCTACAGTACCCGGGAAGGGCAGCGACGTCAGTACATCGGTGTACGAACCTGCCACTCCTTGTGCAAGCGGATTGCGCACGATCACGGCGGGCTGCGCTGCATGCATTCGCACGCGTTGGACTGCAGCCGCGATCGATCCAGGATGTCGACGCGTCCCCGGAGGTGCGCGACGGCGCCCTCGGCGCTCAGCCTGTTGAGCCCCACGGTAACCGCGTGACGCGGCCCGCCCACCACCTGCGCCAGCATGTCGTGCGTGATCTTCAGCGAGGACTCGCCGCTCTTGTCCGCCATCATCAGCAGCCACCGTGCGAGACGCTGGCGATGGGAGTGGAGGCGGGTGCAGGCCACGAGGCTGGAGATCTCGACGAGCTGACGGCCGATGTGCGCGAGCACCTGCGTCCGCAGCGCCTTGTGCTCGTCGAAGACACGGCGCAGCGTCTCCACGCGGAGACGGTAGCCCGCGGACTCGAAGAGCGCGATGACGCGATGCGGATGCCGCGGAATGTCGATCAGGCTGCTGATGCCGAGCAGACCCTCGGTGCCGACGAGCGCCACCGCGACCTGATGCCCGGTCCGCATGTCGCTGATCCAGCAGAACGCCCCCGTCTCGGGAAAGAAGGCAATCGACACCGGTTCCCCGGGAGCGGCAAGCGTCTGCCCCGCGGGCACGACGACGTATTCCGCTTCAGAGAGGAGTATGGCCCGTTCACCCTCGGGCAATTGGGAAAGGAGACGATTTTTCAGGGCGCTTGATGAGTACTCATTCCGGGTTCGGGCACCCGGAGGATGCCACCTGCATACGCGATGCGTCGGTACAGGCATGTACATGCTTGACGCACGTCCACCTGGTTTGGTTCCCGCCACGACTGTCTGCATCGAAAGGCGCGAGCCTCCGCAAGTCTAGTGCGGCCCGGCAGATCGGCGCATTGACGCCGATCAAATCGCGCGGCCGATTTACGCGCCGCGTGATCATTACACATCGCGTGTGCAGATCGAGGATGACGACTGGCGCTGCCGCTCGATCGATCTGTGCGCGGCCCGGTCAGGCGACTTCGGTTCCGCTCTTCGGCCGGTCGATTTCCATCCCGTAACGGAGGCGTTTCAGGTAGAGGCCTTTGCGCGACAGTCCGAGGAGCTTTGCCGCTTCGTCCACGCCGCTGGTCCTGGCGAGCGCGGCGCTGAGCATCGCGCGTTCGAGGTGCTGGACGGCGGCGCCGAGCGGCTGGTCGATGCGGACGAGGATCTCGCTGGGAACCGGCGGGCGCTCCGAGGCGGGCACGGTGCGGCGGGACGCGGCGATGTCGGCGGAGAGGTGCTCGGGCATCAGCACGGCGCCGGGCTCGGCGAGCGCCGCGAGGCGGCGCATCTCGTTCGCGATCTGCCGGACGTTGCCGGGCCACCGGTAGAGGATCAGGTACTCCATTGTCTCTTCGGCGAGACTGAGGTCGCCGCGGCCCATTTCCGTCGCGAACTTCTGCAGGTAGTGGTTCGCGAAGGCGGGGATTTCGACGCGCCGCTCGCGGAGCGGCGGGATGTGGAGGCGCACGATGTTGAGGCGGTAGAAGAGGTCCTCGCGGAACCGTCCCTGCGCGACGAGCGCATCGACGTCGGCGTTGGTGGCGGCGAGGACGCGGACGTCGACGCGCTGCGGGTGCGTTTCGCCGATCGGATGGACTTCGCCGGACTCGAGGAAGCGGAGCAGCTTCGGCTGGATCTCGAGCGTGCTCTCGCCGATTTCGTCGAGGAAGAGGGTGCCGCCGGCGGCGGCGCGGATCACGCCGGCGAAGTTCTCGGAGGCGCCGGTGAAGGCTCCCTTCCGGTGGCCGAACAGCTGCGCGTCGAGCATCTCGCGCGGCGTGGCGTTGCAGTTGAAGGGGAGGAAGGTCCTGGCCGCGCGGGGCGAATAGCTGTGAATGAGGCGCGCGAGGACTTCCTTGCCGGTGCCGGTCTCG
>DASQAX010000429.1:0-1915 GCA_035635535.1 Vicinamibacterales bacterium
GCGCTCTTCCTGCTGGCGCCGATTCTCGTCGTCGTGCCGATGTCCTTCAGTACCGCGATCTCGTTCGCGTTCCCACCGCCGGGATACTGGCTGGGCTATTACACAAAGTTCTTCACCAGCGAGGAGTGGCTCGAGCCCACCCTGAACAGTTTCGTCATCGCGTTCGGCGCGATGACGCTCACGATGCTGCTCGTCGTGCCCGCGGCCTTCGGCTACGTCCGCTACCGGTTCCGCGGCAAGGCGCTCGTGAACCTGCTGATCATGGCGCCGCTCATCGTGCCGCATGTCGTCAGCGCACTCGCCTACTATGGGTTCCTCGGACGGGCGAAGCTCACGGGCACGCTTCTCGGCGTGATGGTCGCGCACGGGATGCTCGCGGTGCCCGTCGCCTTCCTGGTCATCTCCGCGACCCTCAAGGGCTTCGATCAAAATCTGGAAAAGGCGGCCATGAGCTCGGGCGCCGGCCCGTTTCGGACGTTCGTGCACGTCACCCTGCCGGTGCTGCGCCCGGGCATGCTCGTCGGCGCGCTGTTCGCGTTTCTCTCATCGTTCAACGAGGCGGTCGTGTCGATCTTCATCGGGGGCCGCGGCGCCACGACGCTTCCCAAGAAGATGTACGAATCGATCCGGCTCGAATCCGATCCCGTCATCGCCGTCGTGTCGACGCTGCTCGTGAGCGCCGTCGTCCTCGGCGTGCTGATCGCGATGTTCCTGCGTAGAAGGAGCCCCCATGTCGCTTGATCGGCTGCTGCGGCCCCGTTCGATCGCGATCGTCGGCGCCTCCGAGCGCCCGTCGGTCGGCCGGACCCTCGTCGAAGCGCTCGACGGCATCGGCTTCCGCGGCGATGTCTATCCGATCAATCCAAGGTACGAGAGCCTGCTCGGCCGTCGCTGCTATGCCTCGGTGGCCGATCTGCCGCGTGACGTCGACGTGCTGGCGTTCTGCGTGAATCACGCGCGCGTGCTCGAGCAGATGCGGCCTGCGGCGGATCGCGGCGTCGGCGCGGCGGTGATCTTCGACGGCGGGTTCGCGGAAGCGGACGCCGAGGGCCGCGCGCGGCAGGAGGCGATCGCAGCGATCTGCCGCGAGGCGTCGATCGCGCTGTGCGGGCCGAACTGCATGGGAGTGATCAGTCCGCACGTGCCGAGCCTCGTCTACATCCAGGCGCTCCACGATCCGACTCGGCTCGCCGGCAACGTGGGGCTGATTTCGCAGAGCGGATCGATCGGCATCGGCCTCCTGACGGATTGCCGGCGCTTCGGCTGGAGCCAGGTGATCTCGTCCGGCAACGAGGCGGTGGTCGCGGCCGTCGACTTCCTCGAGTACCTCGTGGACGACCCTGCCACCCGCGTGATCGCGATGTTTCTCGAAACGGTGCGCCAGCCAGAGCGGTTCGTGGCCGCGTTGGATCGCGCGGCCGACCGCGGCAAGCCCGTCGCCGTCCTCAAGGTCGGGCGCAGCGAGCGGACCCGGCGCGCGATCAGCAGTCACACCGGCGGTCTGGCCGGCGAGGCGCGCGTCTTCTCGGCGATGCTGCGCGCGCATCGGGCCATCGAAGTCGCCGACATGGACGAGCTGACGGAAGTGATTGCAGCCTGCCAGGCCGAGCGCTGGCCGCGCGGCCGGCGTCTCGCGGTCATGACGGCGTCGGGCGGGCAGGCGGAATTGATCCTCGACCTGGCCGGCACGGCGAACCTTCAGCTCCCGCCGCTGGCACCCGCCTCGCGCGCGGAGGTCGAACGCGTCATCGGGCGTATCACCGGCGACGGCAACCCGCTGGATGCATGGGGCAACGGTGACTTCGGGACGAACTTCCCGCACGGCCTTCGTGTGCTCGGAAGCGATCCCGGCTACGACGCGATCGCGTTCTGCACCGACGGCTTCGACGACCAGCCGATGGGCTCGCCCGCGCGG
>DASQAX010000430.1:0-9227 GCA_035635535.1 Vicinamibacterales bacterium
GTCAACGAATAGCGGTGCATCCCGCGATAGGAGAATCGCCGGAATCGTGGCGGCCGAGACATGCGATCCGCCGGCATCGCAAGTTGCGATCCCGCTTCGGTAGTGTAGGCCGGGTCCTTTCGGACCCGGCAGATCACCCGAAATGTAGGCCGGGTCCTTTCGGACCCGGCAGATCATCAGCTATATCCGCTGAAAATTCTTCTCCACCTCGCGGCGCGTGATGCGAAGCATGACGGGCCGGCCGTGGGGACAGATGGTCGAGTACGCCGTGCGGCGCAATTCCTCGAGGATGTGCGCCATCTTCTCGTGCGTCAGCGGGTAGTTCGCCTTCACCGCGGCGTGGCAGGCCGTCGTCGCCGCGATGCGCTTGATTGCCGCGTCCACGCCGGCGCCGCGGTCGAGCCCCTCGAGGTCCTCGGCGAGCGCGCGAAGCGCCGCATCACACTCCTCGCGGCCGAGGAGCGCCGGGCACGCGGTGACGCGCAGCGAGTCGCCGCCGAATTCCTCGATCTCGAAGCCGAGGCGCTCGAGATCCCCTGCATGCGCCAGCAACGCCTGCCGGCCGTTCGCGGACATCTCCACCAGCATCGGCACCAGCAGGCGCTGGCTCTCGAGCGTGCCCTTCGTCAGCCGTTCGATGATCCGCTCGAACAGCACGCGCTCGTGCGCGACGTGTTGATCGACAATCGCGATCCCCTCGTCGTCAATCGCGATGATGAACGTGTCGCGGAACTGGCCAAGCGGCGTCATCGGGCGGATCGCGCCTTCGCCGGCCGGTGCGAGCGGGGCTTCGCTGGTCGGTGCGATCGCACTTCCGCTCGTCGGTGCAATCGCACTTCCGCTGGTCGGTGCAATCGGTGCGGTGGTCCAGCGGCTGGGAAACGTGGATGGATACGCGTGCGGCAACGGCAGCGTCGAGGGTACGACCTGAAACCCGGCGGGCACCTCGAGCTGGAACTCCGGCGCAGGGCCGCGGCCGAGCGCGTCGCCAAGCGTGCGCCGAATCAGCTCGTGCATGTACGACTGGTCGCGAAACCGCACCTCCGCTTTCGTCGGATGGACGTTGACGTCCACCGCGTCGAGCGGCATGTCGATGAACAGGTGGACTTCGGGGCTGCGCTCCTTGATCGACGCGACGCTGTAGGAATCGATGATCGCGTGCGCGATCGTGCGGTCCTTCACCACGCGCCGGTTGACGAACACGTTCTGCGGCCCGCGCGTTGGTCCCTGCTCCGCCAGCGCGGCCACGAACCCGACAATCTTGATGTCGCCGCCGTCCCGGCGGATGTCGATCAGGTCGCTCCGTTCGCCGTACAGCTGATAGAGCCGGTCGCGAAGCGTCGAGACCGGCGGGCACTGGAGCACCTTGCGGCCCGCGCTGACGAGCGTGAACCCGATCTCCGGGTAGCACAGCGCGAGCTGCGTGACGATGCGGGAGACCTGCGCCGATTCGGCGGCATCCGACTTCAGGAACTTCCGGCGCGCGGGCAGGTTGTAAAAGAGGTCGGCGACGGCAATCGACGTCCCTTCACGCATGCCGGCTTCGGTCACCGAGGCCACCGCGCCGCCGTTGAGGCGCACCTCGGTGCCGGACTCGCCGCCCCGCGCGCGCGTGCGGAGCGTGAAATGCGAGACCGACGCGATGCTGGGGAGCGCCTCGCCCCGGAAGCCGAGCGTGGCAATGCGCTCCAGGTCGTCCGCGCGGCGGATCTTGCTCGTCGCATGCCGCTCGATGGCCAGCCGCGCGTCCTCCGGCGTCATCCCTTCCCCGTCGTCCTCGACCTGGATCAGCTTCTTGCCGCCAAGCTCCACCGAAATCGCGATGCGGCGGGCGCCGGCATCGATCGCGTTCTCGACCAGCTCCTTGATCACGGATGCGGGCCGCTCGACGACTTCGCCGGCGGCAATCTGGTTGGCCAGGTCGGGCGGCAGCAGGTGAATCTTCGCCATCGGGTCAGATCCAGCGCCTCCAGCGGAACACGGCCAGCATGATGACGGTGATGGCCCCCATGATGCCGACGACCCACCAGAACTGCGCGCCGTCGCCCCCGGCGAAATGCGGCAGCGCGACGTTCATGCCCCACAGGCCCGTGAGCACCGTCATCGGCAGCACGATCGTCGAGACGACCGTGAGCACCTTCATCACGCGGTTGAGGCGGTTCGAGATCGTGGAGAGATACCCTTCGAGAATCCCCGTCACGCGATCCTGGAACATGACCGCCTCGTCCGAATAGCGCACCAGGTGATCGTAGACGTCGCGAAACCGGTAGGCCATCTCGTTCGAGATCTCCGCGAACTCGCGGCGCGCGAGGCGGCCGACGACGTCGCGCTGCGGGATCACCACGCGGCGCAGTTCCGAGAGGTCTCGCTTGATGGCGAGAATGGGGCGCATCAGGTCGCCGCCCGCGGTCCCGAGGATGGCCTCGTCCTCGAGCTCGTCCATCTGCTCTTCGATCTCCGCGAGCTCCGGCGCGTAGTCGTCCACCATCGAATCGACGATGCGGTGCATCAGCGCGACGGGCCCTTCCTCGAGGATGTGCGCGTGCTGCCGGCAGAGATCCTTCACCTTCTGGATGCTCCGCGAGCGGCCGTCGTGAACCGTCACGAGATAGTTGGACCCGAGGAAGAAGTCCACGTCGAGCGTCGCGAACTGATGTTCGCTGGCCTGGAAGTCGATGCCGTGCAGGATCACGTACAGGTAGCGCTCGTACGCCTCGACCTTCGGATGATGGATGTCGGTGAGCGCATCCTCGATCGACAGCGGGTGGAAGTGAAAGGTGTCGCCGAGGAGCTGCTGCCCTTCCTCCGGCGTCGGCTGCACGACATCGACCCACAACGTGGCGCCGGATCCCGCGTCGAGCCAGCGTGGCTCGAGCCGGTCCACCTTCTGCGTTTCGCCGTTGCGGTAGACGTAAACGGAGATCACCTACTTCGATAATGCGGCCTGGGCCGCTGCGAGGCGCGCGACGGGCACGCGGTACGGCGAGCAGCTCACGTAATCGAGGCCGACCTTCTCGAAGAACGCAATCGATGCCGGGTCGCCGCCGTGCTCGCCGCAGATGCCGAGCTTCAGCTTCTTCCGCGTCATGCGCCCCCGCTGCACCGCGATCTCCACGAGCTGCCCCACGCCGCTCGTGTCGATGGTCGCGAACGGGTTCATCTTGACGATCTCCAGCTCCGAGTACTGCGGCAGGAACGACCCGGAATCGTCGCGCGACATGCCGAGCGCGGTCTGCGTCAGGTCGTTGGTGCCGAAGCTGAAGAACTCCGCCGACTCCGCGATCTCGTCGGCGGTGAGCGCGCCGCGCGGGATCTCGATCATGGTGCCGACCATGTACTCGAGCTTGACCTTCTGCTCCTTCTGCACGTCGCGCGCCGCCTGGTGGACGACGTCGATCTGCAGGTCGAACTCCTTCTTGAAGCCGACGAGCGGGATCATGATCTCGGGCTGGACCTTGATGCCTTCCTTCTGCACCATCGCGGCGGCTTCGAAGACCGCGCGCGCCTGCATCGCGGAGATTTCGGGGTAGCCGATGCCGAGGCGGCAGCCACGGAAGCCGAGCATCGGGTTGAACTCGTGCAGCTGCGCCACGCGCGAGTGGATCCGCGAGACCGGCACGCCGAGCTTCTTCGCGAGGTCGGCCTGCTGCTCCTCGGTCTGCGGCAGGAACTCGTGCAGCGGCGGGTCGAGGAACCGGATGGTCGCCGGATAGCCCTTGAGCGCGCGGAAGATGCCGGCGAAATCCTCGCGCTGGTACGGCAGCAGCTTGTCCAGCGCCGCCTTCCGCTCGTCGAGCGTCTCCGCGAGGATCATTTCGCGCATCGCGTCGATGCGGTTGCCCTCGAAGAACATGTGCTCCGTGCGGCAGAGGCCGATGCCCGACGCGCCGAACGCGATCGCGTTCTCGGCCTGCTCCGGCGTGTCGGCGTTGGTGCGCACGTCCATGCGCGTCGCCTCGTCGCACCATTTCATCAGCTGCTCGAAGTTCCTGAACTTCTCCGTCTTCCGGGCGGCCTTGTCGTTGTTGATCAGCCCGGCGACGATCTCGGACGGCGCGGTCTTCACGCGGCCGGCGTAGACCCTCCCCGCCGTGCCGTCGATCGACATCCAATCGCCTTCCTTGAAGGCCCGCCCATCGACCGTGACCTTCCGCGCCTGGTAATCGACCTCCAGCGCGGAGGCGCCGCACACGCAGACCTTCCCCATCTGGCGGGCCACGAGCGCGGCGTGCGACGACACGCCGCCGCGGGCCGTGAGAATGCCTTCGGCCGCGATCATGCCGCGCAGATCTTCCGGCGACGTCTCGAGCCGGACGAGCAGGACGGGCTGCCCCTTTTCCGCGGCGGTCACCGCGCGATCGGCGTTCAGGTAGATCTGGCCCGATGCCGCGCCAGGACCCGCAGGCAGGCCCGTCGCAATCGCCTTCGCCTTCGCCACTTCCGAGGTGTCGAAGACCGGGGCCAGCAACTGCTCGAACTGATCGGCGGGATTGCGCATCACCGCCGTCTTCCAGTCGATCAGCTTCTCCTTCTGCATGTCGATCGAGAACTTGAGCGCCGCCATGGCCGTCCGCTTGCCGCTGCGCGTCTGCAGCATGTAGACGACGCCGTCCTCGATCGTGAACTCGAAGTCCTGGACGTCGCGGAAGTGCTTCTCGAGCGTCTGCCGGATGCGTTCGAGCTCCTGGTAGGCCTTCGGCATCTGCTTCTTCAACTGCGCGACGGGCTCCGGCGTGCGCACGCCCGCGACCACGTCTTCGCCCTGCGCGTTGATCAGGAACTCCCCGTAGAACTCCTTCTCGCCGTTGGCAGGATTGCGCGTGAACGCGACGCCCGAACCGGAGTTCTCGCCCGTGTTGCCGTAGACCATCGCCTGCACGTTGACCGCGGTGCCCCACTCGGTCGGGATGTTGTATTTGCGGCGGTAGACGATGGCACGGTCGTTCATCCAGGAGCCGAAGACGGCGCCGACGGCGCCCATCAGCTGATCCCACGGCGAAGCGGGAAACTCCTTGCCGGCGCGCTCCTTCACGAGCGCCTTGAACCGCGTCACGAGCTCCTTCAGATCGTCAACGGTGAGCTTCGTGTCCTCGATGTCCTGGTGATAGCGCTCGTGTTTCAGCCCTTCGATGACGATCTCGAACGGCTCGTGATCCTCGTTCTGGAGCTTCTGCACGCCGAGCACGACGTCGCCGTACATCTGGACGAAGCGGCGATAGCAGTCCCACGCGAAGCGCGGGTTCCCGGTCTTGCGCCCGAGCGCTTCGACCGTCCTGTCGTTGAGGCCCAGGTTGAGAATCGTGTCCATCATGCCGGGCATCGAATCGCGGGCGCCGGAGCGGACGGAGACGAGCAGCGGATTGTTCAGGTCGCCGAATGTCTTGCGGGTCTGGCGTTCGATCGCCGCGACGCCCGCTTCCATCTGCGGCCGCAGCGAGGGCGGATAGCTGCGCTTGTGCTCGTAGTAGTAGGTGCAGACCTCGGTGGTGATGGTGAAGCCGGCAGGAACCGGCAGTCCGATGCGGCACATCTCGGCGAGGTTCGCGCCCTTGCCGCCGAGGAGCGGCTTCATCCCGCCGTTGCCGTCGGTCTTCGCGCCGAACTGGTAGACGTATTTACCGGCCTTACCCGCCCCACCCGCCTTACTCGCCTTGGCCGCCCCAGCCGCCTTACCCGCCCGCTTCGCCTTCCGAGCCAGCTTCTTTGTCATCGATTACGACTCCGTCACGATTTCAGAAATATCCGCGATATCAAGAATCAGGTCGCGCAGCCGCGCCACCAGCGCGAGACGCGCGGCACGTAGCTTCTCGTCCTCGGCCATCACCAGCACGTCGTCGAAAAACGACGCGACCGGCGCCCTGAGGAGCTCGATGTGGTGAAACGCCTGCTTGTAGTCGGCCTTCTCGGCCGAGTCACGAATCCGCGGCTCGACCTCCTTCAATGACTGGAGGAGCGCCATCTCTGCGGGCTCCTTCAAGAGGTCATCGGGGCCGGTCGCGAGCCCGCCGGACACCCCTTTCGTGATGTTCTTGACGCGCTTGAAGAGCGTCGCCACGCCGCGGAGCGCTTCGGAGCCGCTCATCTGCGCCAGCGCCTCGAGCTTCTTCCTCGCTTCGACCATGTCGAACCGCTCGAGCGACTGCGGCACGACCGCCCGGACGTTCCGCACGTCGAAGCCGCGCTGCTCGAACAGGTAGATGACGCGCTCGCGCATGAACGTTCGCAGCACCTGCGACACGTCCTCTGAAGGCGCCCACGATGAGAGGGCCCGCGTCACCAGGCCCCACAGCTCGATGCGCGACGTCACGCCCGTCAGCTCCGCGAGATCCGCGAGAATCTTCACGGCCCCCTGCGCCTGGCGTCGCAGGCCGAGCGGGTCGCGCGACCCGGTCGGCCGCTCGCCGGCCGCGAACATGCCGGCGACCGAGTCGAGCTTGTCGGCGAGCGACACCGCCGCCCAGGTCACCGCCGCGCTTGCCCCGAGCGACGTCGAGGGGCCAAGCTGCTGGCGCGACGGCGGGGCGTCCGCCTCCACGCCGACGGGAAGGTAGTGGTAGTAAATCGCCTTCCAGACGGCCTCCGGCTGCCCTTCCTCGCGGGCGTAGATGCCGCCCATCGTTCCCTGCAGCTCGGTGAACTCACGCACCATGTCGGTGGCGAGGTCGGCCTTGGCCAGACGGCCGGCGCGCTCCGCCGGCGCCGCCGCATCCGCCCTCTGAAACGCGTCGCGCGCGATCCACTCGGCGAGCGCGGCGACGCGATCCGCCTTCTCGCGATAGCTGCCGAGCTTCTTGTGAAACAGGATCGTGGACAGCCGGTCGACGCGCGACTCGAGCGACGCCTTCCGATCCGCGTCCCAGAAGAAGCGAGCGTCGCGGAGCCGCGCGGTGAGCACGCGCTCGGAATTGCGCGCGATGATCTCCGGCTTCTCTGCCTGCATGTTGGTGACCGCGAGAAACGCCGGCTTCAGCTTGCCGTCCTCGTCAACCACCGGGAAGTAATGCTGATGATGAATCATCGTCGTCGTCAGCACTTCTTCCGGCAGCTGCAGGAACTCGACGGGGAAATGGCCGGCGATCACCGACGGATATTCGACGAGGTCCGGCACTTCCTGCAGCAAGGCCGAATGGTCCGCGACGAACCCGCTTGCCTTGAGCGCCGTCGACGCGCTCACGCGCCCGCCAAGACGGCGGGCGTGCGCCTCGAGCTCGCGCCGGATCTTCGATTCGCGCTCGCCGCGATCGAGGATGACGAAGTTCTCGAGCAGGCGCGCCTGGTAGTCGTCGAACGTCTTGACCTTGATGGCGCGGCCGGCGCGCCCGCTCGTCGTCAGGAAGCGGTGGCCGTAGGTGTTCGGTCCCGAGCGGATGTCCTGCACGAGCGGCCCCTGCGCGTTCTCGGCCCGGCGGATCACGAACGGGACGACGCGGCCGCCATAGAGAAGGATCAGCCAGCGGATCGGACGCGCGAACACCAGCTCGCCCTTGCCGTCCTCGAGGTAGGCATCCCACCGCATCTGCTTCGGAAACGTGAGGTCACGGAGCAGCCCCCCCATCACATCGGAGAGGACGTCGACGGTGGCCTTGCCGCGCTGGCGGACGCGATACGCGAGGTAGACGCCCTTCGGGGTCTCGCTGCGCTCGAGCGCGCCGACTTCCACGCCGTATTTCCTGGCGAAGCCGGCCGCGGCGGGCGTCGCCTCGCCGTCCGGCTTGTACGCGGCCGACACCGGCGGTCCCGTGACGAGCTCCTCGTGATCCGTCTGCCGTTCCGCGAGCTTGGCCACGCGCGCCGTCAGGCGCCGCGGCGTGCTGTAGCTTTCGGCGGGCGCGTCGGTGTCGAGGCGCGCCTCCTTCAGGCGCGCGTCGAGGTGGGCCGCCACCTGCCGCGTGAGCCCTGGCAGCCAGCTCGCCGGGAGCTCCTCGCAGCCAATCTCGATCAGCAGCTCGCGGTCCACGGCTATGCCTCGCCGACCGTCACCGGCGTGATGATGTCCACGTATGCGCGCGCGATCTTCACGGCCAGCTGGCGCACCTTGAGGATGTAGGCGGTGCGCTCGGTCACGCCGATGCTGCCGCTCGAGTCGAGGATGTTGAACAGGTGCGAGCACTTCAGGCAGAACTCGAGCGACGGCCAGATCAGGCGCGACGCCAGCAGCTTCTCGCCGAGCGCGTAGTTGCGATCGAAGAGGTCGCGATGCGCCGCCGCGAATTCCGCGGCCGGCATGTCCACCTGCCCGAACGCGTACTTCGACTCCTCGATCTCCTCCTGCAGGCGGACCTCGCCGTACCGCACGCCGCCGCCCCACTCGAGATCGAAGATGTTCTCGACGCGCTGCAGGAACATCGCGATGCGCTCGAGGCCGTAGGTGATTTCACAGGAGATGGGCGCGAGGTCGATGCCGCCGACCTGCTGGAAGTAGGTGAACTGGGTGATCTCGAGCCCGTCGAGCAGCACCTGCCAGCCGATGCCCCACGCGCCGAGCGTCGGCGACTCCCAGTTGTCCTCCTCGAACCGGATGTCGTGCTGGCGCGGGTTGATGCCGCACGTTTCCAGGCTCTCGAGATAGAGCTGCTGCACCTCGTCGGGGGAGGGCTTCAGGATCACCTGGTACTGGTGGTGCTTGAACACGCGGTTCGGGTTCTGTCCGAACCGCCCGTCGTCGGGCCGCCGCGACGGCTGCACGTACGCCACGCTCCAGGGCCGCGCGCCCAGCACGCGCAGCAGCGTTTCCGGGTGCGAGGTTCCGGCGCCCACCTCGAGGTCGAGCGGCTGCTGCAGCAGGCACCCGTGGGAGGCCCAGAAGGCGGAGAGTTTGAGGATGAGATCCTGAAGCGTCACTCGGGGCGGTCAGCTAATTATGGCGACGTAAATCACGAAGCACGCGATCCGATTTCAAGGTCTTTTCCAGGTGCATCGTAATCAGCCCGCGATGCACCTGTTCGAGCTCCCGCAACACCTTGCGCGGCGCGGGCACGCCGCCGACCTGCTGCGGCGTCACGCTGCGCGACGCGGTGAGAAACGCCATCGCCTCGCCTGACAGCGTGCCGCGCGCCTCGGGATACACCCCCTGCAGGCGCAGCAGCCAGTATTCGAAGTAGCGCGCGAGCGGCTCCACCGGCGCGCCCGCGCTCAGCGCGTCGAGCATCGACGTGCCCAGCCGGTAGAGCCGCTCGTCGGCGTCGGCTTCCTGCGCCCACTCGTCGAGCAGCTCGGCGAAGTATCCG
>DASQAX010000431.1:0-15150 GCA_035635535.1 Vicinamibacterales bacterium
GTCGCGGTGTTCGTCACGGGCGTGGTGCGATCCAGGTTCACGACCACCGCGATCGACCGTGTGGCGAGGGCGCCGGCGGCCAGCGTGCCGATGTCGCAGGTGACGACGCCGGATACGAGCGTGCAGTCCGGCGCGGAGACCAACCTGGTGCCCGCAGGGAGGGGATCGCTGATCGAGACGCTGGTCGCCTGCGCGGGACCGTTGTTGCGCGCGACCAGCGTGTAGGTCGTGACGTCGCCGGCCCTCACGGCCTCCACGCCGTCGGTCTTCGTCAGCGCCACGTCGGTTGGAGGCGGCGCCGGCATGGCCGCGATGCCGAACATGCAGGCCGTACCGCAGGTGGGGAACGGGCCGACCTCTATCGCGCCCGTGGCGATGTTGAACCTGTAGATGTCGCCGGTGATGAAGTCGCCCGCCCAGAACGACGATCCGTTCGGGTCGAGGCTGAGCGCGAACCAGGAGTCCTCGCCCGCGCTGTCATACACCTGGACCGTGCTCCCGGCCGCGTTCACACGCGCGACCAGGGTGCTGTCCGCCGCGAGCAGCTCGCCGTTGGCGCGCAGCGCGACGAAGTACGCCGGCTGCGACGGCAGCACGGTGAAGTCCGCAACCTGCTCGTTCGTGCAGACGTTGAACCGCTTCACGCGAACGCCTTCCGACGTGTAGAACAACGTGCATTGATCGGCGGAGAGCGCAATCACGGAGCTGCCGCGGTTCTCGATCTGCACCGAGTAGGTCGCGACGACCGCGCCGAGCGAATTCAACTTCGTCACCTGGCCGTTGTCGTCGCGCGCCGCGTACAGGTTGCCCGCCGCGTCGAAGACGAGACTCTCCACGCTGCCCAGGCCGCCCGGACCGAACTCCCCGAGGAGCGTGCCGCTGGTGTCGAACCGGAAGATCTGGCCCGTCGAATAGCTCGTGACGTAGAGCCGGTGCGCCGCGTCGAACGCCATGCCGGTCGTAAATCCGCCCGCGCCCGTGTTCAAGGTCTTCACGAGCGAGAGCGACGCACCGGCTGGCCGGTACCAATTCACCTGACCGTTTGCAACGGACACGAAGACGTCGCCGCCCTGAAACGTTTGTGCGGCGGCAACTGACGGCCGAACCAACGACATGAGTAGAGCTATCGCCAGACACACGCTGACGGGGAACCGCATGGTGCCTCCGGGGTCTATGAGTGGATGAAACGGGAAATGCTAACCGGACGCGGCGCGGCGCCGCAACGAAATAGTCGGATGGCCGCGCCGGTGTTTCAGAAATGAGACTTTTGTCTCCTTGCCGGGTGACGATCGGCTCCACTCACTCGCGGAGCGCGAACGTGACGAGCACGTTACCCGAGTTGACGGTCACGTACTGTTTGCCGTCAATTGAATACGTCATGGGACCGTTCATGATCGCGCCGCCGAGGCTCGCCTTCCACAGCACGGCGCCGGTGCGGGCATCGAGCGCGTGGAAATATCCTTCACGTCCGCCGGTGAACAGCAGATCACCCGCGGTCGTCAGGATGCCTCCATCGGTCACGTCGTACATCTGGAACTTCCATTTCGGTTGCGAGGTGCGCGGATCGATCGCGATGACGGCGCCGCGGCCTACGACGTCGGTCCAGTCGTTGATCGGATTGCGGCGCATCGCGGGCGCATCGGGATTCGGCATCGTCACCTGAAAGCCGCCTCCGTTGAAGCGCCGTCCGGCCTCGTACGGCGTGGCCTCCTTGCGATAGACCGACCCGTAGTTTTCCCAGGCCGACACATAGAAGAGTCCCGTTCGGGGACTGAAGGACGGCGAGTACCAGTTGGTGCCACCCTGGTTGCCAGGATAGGTGCTCGTGCCTGGAGGCTGCGGCGTCAGGATCGGCCGGCCGCCTTCGTCGAAGCTGCTCATCCAGTTCACCTTCACGAACGGCGCGCCGGACAGGAAGTGGCCGTTCTCGCGGTCGAGGACGTAGAAGTTGCCGTTGCGATTGGCAAACAACATGGCCTTCGTGAGCGTCCCCTTCCACATGAGGTCCGCAAGCACCGGCACCTGCACGGAGTCGTAGTCGTACGGGTCATTCGGCGTGAACTGGTAGTGCCACTTCAGCTTGCCCGTGTCGGCGTCGAGCGCGACCACGGAATCCGTATAGAGGTTGTCGCCTTTGCGCTGATCGGGGTTGTAGTCCGGGCCCGGGTTGCCGACGCCCCAGTACGTGAGATTGAGCGCCGGGTCGTACGAGCCGGTGACCCAGATGGAACCGCCGCCGTGCTCGTGCGCGTCTCCTGACCACGTTTCGATTCCCGGTTCACCCTTGCCGGGAATCGTGTAGAAGCGCCACAGTTCGCGGCCGGTCTTCGCATCGTGGGCAGCCACGAACCCTCGAATGCCGTACTCGGCGCCGCCGACGCCGATGATGACTTTGTCCTTGACGACGAGCGGTGACACGGTGACCGAATAGGCGGCCTTGTCGTCGGCCACCTCCACGTTCCACAAGGGCTTTCCGTTCTTCGCGTCGATCGCCACGAGGTGCGCGTCGAGCGTGCCCATGAAGAGCGTGTCGCCGAGGATGGCGACGCCGCGGTTCTCCGCGCCGCAGCACACGGTCTGGCGACCGGAATTCGTGTAGCGGTACATCCAGAACATCCGGCCTGTCTTCGCGTCGAGCGCGATGACGTCGTTCGGGCGCTGCGTGAGGTACATGACGCCGTCGACGACGAGCGGCGTCGTCTCCCAGGGACCGAACACCTGGTTCTGCATCATCCACTTCATCTCGAGATTCTTGGCGTTGGACGCATCGATCTGCCGCAGCGGGCTGTACCGCTGGCTCATGTACGTCCCCGAATACGTCAGCCAGTTCTGCGGCTCGTCGGCCGCTCTCAGGATGCGGTCGTAGGTGACCTGCGCGTCGAGACGGTACGACGCCGCCAGCACCAGCACTCCCAGTACGACACAGGCCGACTTCTTCATGGCTAACGCCCTTTCAGCGACAGCAGGTAGGCGATCAGATCGGCTCGCTCGTCTGCGGTCAGAGTGGTTTCGAACGAGGGCATCGAGGAGGCCGGGCTCACGTCGAAGGAGCGGAGATCCGCCTTGACCAGCGAGACCAGTCGCGACTGCTCGTCGATCAACTGAATCGTGTACGCGTCTTCGTTGAGCCGCCGTCCACGCAGCATGCGGCCGTCGCGCGTGACGGCGCGCACGGAACGGTTCCCGGGAATCATGGCGCCCGCCGGATCGAGCAGCACACGCTGAAGCGAGGCCGGCTTCCGGATGACGCCGATCTCGCTGAGGTCCGTCGCGCTGTACGATCCACGCCCGTTGACGCGATGGCACGTGGCGCACCCGCCCTTGCCCGAGAAGAGCGCCTCGCCTCGCCTGGGATCGCCAACCTTCAGGGCCGTCCCCGCCGCATCGAAGCCCGAACGGATGTAGGCGACGAGCGCCGTCACCTCGTCAGTCCGCAGGACGGTGAACGGCGGCATGCCGACCGCGGGCTTTCCGGTCGCCATCAGGCGGACGAGGTCCGCATCGGACACCACCGTCGGAAACTGCCCGCGCCGGAGATCGACATTGCTGATCTGGTCGCCGTTGACGCCGTGGCACCCGACACATTGTGCGTAGATCCGGGCGCCGGCTTCGATGTCGGCGCGGGTGTACTGTCCGGCCGGAGTCTGCGGAGCGTTCTGAGCGGCGAGATGGGCGGCGAGCGCGACGGCGACGGCCGCCCCGAGGAGAGGACGGAATCCGTGCATGGTAGTCGAGGTTGTACCCGACTCCGGCGCCGGATGTCTAGACGTTTTTCAAGGCGGACCTGAAGGTCCGCCTCTACGTCCGCGTGGTCTAGCGCGTCGGGTAGCCTCTCTGATGGCGTAGAGGCGGACCTTCAGGTCCGCCTTCACGTTTGCGTGGTTTGGCGCGCGGGGTAGTGCGTCGCCACGTAGTTCTCCACCAGCGCGCGGAAGCCGTCGGCCAGCTCATCGTAAGTGCCGCGCAGCGTCGTGAAGTGCTCACCGTCGATGAACACGGGGCAGTTCGGCGCCTCGCCCGTGCCCGGCAGGCTGATGCCGATGTTCGCGGCCTTCGATTCCCCGGGCCCGTTGACCACGCATCCCATGACGGCGAGCGTCAGCGTCTCCACGCCTTCGTAGCGCGCCTTCCATTCGGGCATCCGGCTGCGGATGTAGTCCTGCGTGCGCTCGGCCAGCTCCTGGAACGTGGAGCTGGTGGTGCGGCCGCAGCCCGGGCAGGCGGTGACGCTCGGCGAGAACGAGCGGAGGCCGAGCGCCTGCAGCAGCTCGCACGCGGCGTAGACCTCTTCGCGCCGATCGCCGCCGGGCCGCGGCGTGAGCGACACGCGGATCGTGTCGCCGATCCCGTCCGCGAGCAGCACGCCCATCGCGGACGCCGACCAGACGAGCCCCTTCGTGCCCATGCCCGCCTCGGTGAGCCCGAGGTGCAGCGGCTGATCGGTCTGGCGCGCGAGCTCGCGATAGATCGCGATCAGGTCCCGTGGCCGCGAGACCTTGCACGAGATGATGATCTGGTCCTTCCGCATCCCGGTCTCGATGGCGAGCTCGGTGGACTGCAGCGCGGAGATGACCATGCACTCGTTGAGGATCTCCTCCGAGGTCCGCCCGAGCGCGCGGTCGGTGTTCTCCTGCATCTTCGAGACGACGAGCTCCTGGTTCAGCGAGCCGCCGTTGACCCCGATCCGCACCGGCTTGCCGTGCTCGCTCGCGACCCTGCAGATGGTGGCGAACTGCTCGTCGCGGCGGCGCCCGGTGCCGACGTTGCCGGGATTGATGCGGTACTTGTCGAGGGCGCGCGCGCAATCGGGATGACGCGTCAGCAGCAGGTGTCCGTTGTAATGGAAGTCGCCGATGAGCGGCGCCTCGCAGCCGGCGTCGAGCATCCGCTGCTTGATCTCGGGAACCGCGGCCGCCGCCTCCGGCACGTTGACCGTCACCCGCACCATCTCGGAGCCGGCCTCCGCCAGCTCGATGCACTGCCGCGCGGTCGCCGCCGCATCCGCCGTATCGGTCAGCGTCATCGACTGCACGACGACGGGCGCGCCGCCGCCGACGAGGACGCGGCCGACCTTGACGCCGACGGTCTTGTGGAGGCGGACGGCGGAGGGCATTCGATTCATCATACCGGACCGTCGGACGGGGTCCAGCCGTCGCGCACCAGGACGCCGCGAATCTCGTCGGCCCGCGCCAGCGCGAGCTCCACCGAGTCGTAGTTCTCCGCCCGGTCCATCACGTCGTCGACAAACCACGTAATCGTGGTCTGCGTGCCGCCGGGAAAGATCGTGGCGTGCGCGGTCGAGCGGCCGCGCGTCAGGCGCCACAAGACGGTCGGATCGGTGGGGTTCGTCGCGTTCAAGCGTGTAGTGTAGGCCGGGTCCTTCCGGACCCGGCTCGACACGATCCTATCGGAGAAAGAGCAGCACGGCGGACAGCGCGGCGAGCAGCCACAGCGCGACCGGCACCTCGCGCGCGCGCCCCACGCACGCGTAGAGCAGCGCCTGGAGGACGAAGCCACACAGGATGCCCTGCGTGATCGAAAACGTCAGCGGGATCAGGACGAGCGTGACAAACGCCGGCAGCGCGTCCTCGACGTGCGCGAAATCGATCTGCGACACCATCTGGAACATCGCGACGCCGACGAGCACGAGCACGGGCGCGGTCGCATACGTCGGCACCGCGGAGGCGAGCGGCGCGACGAAGAGGCAGGGCAGGAAGCAGAGGGCGGTGACGACCGATGCCGCGCCGCTGCGCCCGCCCATCCGGATGCCCGCGATGCTTTCGACGTACGCGGTGCCGGACGACGTGCCCGCGAGCCCCGCGACGAAGGTGGCGAACGCATCGACGATGAGGCCGCGGCGGAGGTTGAGCGGGCGGCCGTCGGCTTCGGTGAGGCCGGCGGCGGTCGCGACGCCGATGAAGGTCGAGAGCGAGTCGAACAGATCGGTGAACAGAATCGAGACGATCGCCGGCAGCAGGCCCGGGCGCAGCGCGCCGGGCACGTCGAGCTTCAACGCGACCGAGGAAAAGTCGGGCAGGCTGACGACCTGTTCCGGAGGCGTCGCATACCCGAGTGCCCACGCCAGCAGCGTCACGGCGACGATCGACGCGAGAAAGGCGAACGGGTTGTCGCGCCGCATCAGCACCACCGCGATGACGAGGCCGAGCAGCAGGAGCGCCGAACGGTAATCGAGTGTGCCGAGGCGGACCATCGTCGCGGCGTCCGGTTCGATCAGGCCGGCGTTGCGGAGGCCGATGAAGGTCAGGAGCAGCCCGATGCCGGCGGCGGTCGCGAGGCGGAGGGTCGCGGGAATCGCGGTGGCAATCCGCTCGCGCAGCGGCGTCGCCGAGACGACGAGAAACAGAATGCCCGCCCAGAACACGATGCCGAGCGCCGTCTGCCACGGCACCTTGTCCTGCAGGACGATCGTGTAGGCGAAGAACGCGTTGAGCCCCATGCCCGGCGCCACCGCGAACGGCAGCCGCGCGTAGAGGCCCATCATGAGCGTCATGCTGAAGGCCACGAGCACCGTCGCGCTCAGCACGCCGGCGAAGGGCATGCCCGTTCCGCTGCTGGAGAGAATGGCGGGGTTGACGATCACGATGTAGGACATCGTGAGAAACGTCGTCACCCCTCCGATGATGTCTTGTCTGGTCGGGCGCAGGCCGGCGGATCTTATACCCGATACCGTCCCAGCCTCGCGGTGAGGATCGCCTTCAGATCCGCCTCGGACCGCGTGCCGGTGAGATCGAGGTCGGACTCGCTCAGCGCGTCGATGAGCGCGCGGATGACGTGCGCCCGGCTGATGGCCACGCCGCTGGCGGCGCGGATGTCGGCGCCGAGCCGATCGAGGAACACGATCTGCCGGTCGAACAGGACGACGGTGACCTTCGTCCAGTGCTCGGTGTGCGAGGGACGGCGCCCCCGCTTCTTCGGCTTTTCGGCGTTGGCCGCCTCGAGGGGAACGAAGATGTCCTCGCCGCTCTTGCCGATACGCTTGCCCGTCGGTCGGATTGCCATGTCAGAGTCGCTCCAAGCGCCGGACCTGCCGACGGGATACCCTTCAATCATTACGTAAGTAATTGCAGTCGGCGAGGAAACCCGACCATCCTAGAGCAGTTCGCGGAACGTGTGCAAGAGCTAAACGGGCGGCGCTACTTCGCGCGCCGGTCGACGCGCTGCAGAACTTCCGAGGTCAGCCGCCGGTACGCCCTCACCGCCCGCGAACGCGCGTACAGCATCAGCGGGACGCCGTGCGACGGCGCTTCCGACGCGCGGGGATCGTCTGGAATCTCCGTGCGGAACACCCCCCGGCGGTTGTGCACGCGGATGATGTCGACGATTTCCCGCGTCGCCTCGCGTCTGTAGTCCACCATCGTCAGCAGGATGCCCAGGATGCGCGCCAGGTTCGCGCGCCCGGCGCCGCGGTCGCGATACCACCGGAGAAACTGTGCAAGCGACTCCAGCGACAGGTAGTCCGCGCGAATCGGGACGACGAGGTGCTGCGCGACGGCCGGGACGCTCAGCGACAGCACCGTGAAGTTGCTCGGCGAATCGATCACCACGTCATCGACGGACGCGGCCAGCGGGCGAATGGCGTCCGCGAGCCGACGCTCGGGCTGACGCGCGTTGCGCAGCGCCGCGGCGATGCCGGCCAGCGCGGGCGATCCCGCGACGAGGTGCAGGTTCGGGACGCCGGCCACGGGCCGCACGGCGTCGCCCGGCCGCCGCTGGTTGAGCAGCAGCTCGTAGATCGACGGGTGTTTGTCGGTCGGCGCGACGCCGAGCGAGATCGACGCGCCCATGTCCGCCTCGAGATCGACGAGCAGCACGGATCGTCCGCGCTGCGCCAGCTCGGTCGCGATGTTGACGGCCGTGGTCGTCTTGCCCGAACCACCCTTCGGGTTGTGGATCGCGAGGATCATCGGAGCCGCGCAATTATGCGCGGATTTAATTCAGGAAAGAAAGCTGCTTGGGGGTCGCTGCCGCGGCGCGCGCGGGCGCCGCGAGCGCGGCTCGGACGACGAAGCGCTGCGGCGCGGATCCGACGTACCAGAACGGATAACAGGTGACGAGTGTCAGCGCGGGATAGCTCGTCGCGCTGAGCACCCAGACGTCCTTCGGCTGGACGATGTTGGTCCGCTGCACGTAGTAGCGGAACACGCCGTCCTTCGTCGTCACGCGGATCTCGTCGTCGGGATTGATGTCGCGCAGCTTGCGGAAGAACGTGTCGCGATGGCCCGCGAGCCCGACGTTGCCCTTCTCGCCCGGCAACGCCGTGCCCGGGATGTAGCCGACCGCCAGGCGCAGCGTCCGCGCGTCGCTCCCGGCGCGGATCACCGAGGAGACGCCGAGGCGCGGTATCTCGATGCGGCCGATCGTCGAGCCCGGCGCCGGCGCGCGACGCCGCGGCGCGGCTGCGGCGCTGCCGGCAGGTATCTCGGTGCGGAGAATCGCGTCGAGCTGCTGCTCTTCGAACGACTGGTAGAGCTGCGCTTCGACGTACACGTAGAGGAAGTACCCGAGGCAGACGACACCGATGAGGACGAGCAGGCGTTCGAGCCAGCGGCGGGCGCGCGACGTACGGCGGCGCGGCGGCGTGGCGTCCGGGTCGCCGTCCCTCTCCATCACTCGCGGCCTATTCCGACTCCATGTACTCACGGCGGACTCTCACCGAGAGGTCCTTGTGGCCGGGGGCGCGCACAAGCACCTTCACCCGATGGGTCTGGTTGTGCACATGCTGTGCCGCGGGCGGCACGTAGCCGATGCTGTAACCCCGCCGGATGTTGGCCGCGATCTCCTCGAAATCCCTCACCACGTCACGGCTGTTTTTCGGGAAATAGGCGACGCCGCCCGACAGCTTGGCCAGCCGCTTCAGCACGTCGCGATCCCCTTCCCCCGGTGAGAACACGTCGGGATCGACGACCGTGTAGACGATGGCGCTGCTCATCGCCACCCTGTCGAGCATTTCCCGTTCCGTGTGACGGCTCGCGTTGTCGCCGCCGTCGCTCAGCACGACGAGGACGTGCTTCTGGTAGCTGCCCCGGTCGAGGTGGTCGAGGCCTTCGATGACCGCGTCGTACAACGCAGTCTTACCGCCGGCGGGATAGCGGGAAAGCGACGCCTGCAGTTGGAGGCGGTTGGTGGTGAACGGCACCGTGTCCGGCAGGCCGCGGCGCACGTGCTCGTTGAACACGATCGCGAACATCTCGTCTTCAGGATGGCTCGACTGCGCGAACGCGCCGGTGCCCGAGGTCACCAGCTCGCGTTCGGTCATCATGCTCGTGCTGTTGTCGATGATCAGGCCGACGGTGACCGGGACGTCGGCGGCCTTGAAAAACGAAATCTCCTGCGCCCTGTCGTCCTCGAACACCGTGAATGCGTTTTGCGGAAGGCCCTGCACCGCGTCACTGCGGCCGTTGAACACGTTGACATGCAGGACGACGAGCTCCGCCCCTGCTCTGAACACCTGCTCGTCCTGGCCCTGTGCTGCGCGCGCGATGAAGAGCACCGACGCGGCACACGCCGCGACAAGGAAAACCTGGGCAGATCGCCGCATGCAACCCCCGTAATCGTGTTCGTGAAAGGAAGGGCGGGCCGTGTAGCCCGCCCTCCTTAACGATACGACTAGTAGGTGTTGCGCGCCAGACGCAGGCCGAACCCGGCCGCAAGCGCAATCAAACCGATGAGCCCGAGCAGCGGGAGCGGGCTCGCCGTTCTCGGCAGTTCGGCCGATGCCTGCTGACGAGGTGAGGCGTTTTGATTTTGATCAAACGCGCCCGACGTACCGGCCGCCCGGCTGTTCTCGGACGAGGTGCCCGACGTCGCCGTCGCGCCCTGATTGTTGGCCGCGGTCGAATACGCCGGCGGACCGGATGCCGGCGAGTTGTTCACGTCGGCCTGGCTGTTCAGACTGGCGGTGGACGACGAGGCCTGGGGCTTCGACGTGGCGTTCGTGTTCTCCGTCGACGCGGTCGCGTTGGCGTCGTACTGCGACTCGGCGCCGGTCGGCTCCAACCGGAAGACGTGCGCCTCGCCGCCCGCTGTGGCGTCCGAGTCGGTCGCGAGCACGGTCTGGTGCGTCGCCGCCGCAATCTTCAGCGCCTGGTCCTTCGGATAGATGAACTCCTTACCCGTGAGATCGGTCGGGTAGAAGTAGTACTGGATGGCCGGGGTCATCCCCTCGGGCATCTCGCGGAACATCACGACCGGTTTGCCGTTGGCCGCGTTGGCTTCCTCGGTGGTGCGGTTCTTCGGGATGAAGAACCACTGTCCGAGGATTTTCTTCTCGTCACCGTCGAACACCTGCATCACGTTGTGCAGCGAGGTGTCGGCGAGGCGGAACACGTACTTGCCTGCCGGCAGCGTCACGCCCGGCATCTGCACCGGCCCGCTGAAGGTGAGGAAGGTGCGCTGGTTGATGTTGGAATCCTGCGCGGAAGCGCTGGTTGCCGCCGCCAGGAACGCCGCTGTAAAGACCGCAGCTGCGATTGATGTGAATCGTTTCATCCTGTCCTCCTGCTTCGCGTTCAAAGTCTTGCGGTCGCGGACTCAGGTGGCCGCGCGTCCGATGCGCTAAATTGCATCTTGTATGCCCCGACGACCGCGTCCGTATCGCGCGTGCCTCTGCTGAATGGGCCGCAGCGATACGGCAGACGTCGTGGTCGTGGGTGGAGGCGCGGCAGGGCTCGCCGCGGCTGTGTTCTGCGCGCGCGCGTCGGCCGGTGCGCGGGTCATCTGTGCCGACGGCGCGAAGACAATCGGCGCCAAAATCCTCGTGAGCGGCGGCAGCCGCTGCAACGTCACCAATCGCGTCGTCACCGAGCACGACTTCTGGGGCGGCGATCGACGCGTCATCCGTAACGTGCTTCGCGCGTTTCCGTCGTCGCGCGCGGCCGCGTTTTTCGAAGAGCTCGGTGTATCGCTTCGCGAGGAAGACGACGGCAAATACTTCCCGGTCACCGATCGCGCGCGGACCGTCCTCGACGCGCTCATCGGGGCGCTGCGCGACAGCGGCGCAGAGCTGCACCTGTCGCGGCGCATCTCAGGCGTTCGACGCGGCGAGCGCGGCTTTATCGTGGACGCCGCGGACGGCTCTTCGTACGATGCGCGCCGCGTCGTCCTTGCCACCGGCGGCCGATCGCTTCCGAAGACGGGGAGCGACGGCGAAGGCTACGCGTTCGCGCGCGCGCTCGGTCACGGCTACGTCGAGACGACGCCCGCGCTCGTGCCGCTCGTCCTGTCGGACTCGGTGCACGCGAAGCTGGCCGGCGTCGCGCACCCGGCCACGGTCACGGTCCGCGCCGACGGCACCGCGCCGATCCGCCTCGGTGGGGCGATGTTGTGGACACACTTCGGCGTCAGCGGACCGGTGATGCTGAACGTCTCGCGCCACTGGCTCCGCGCGCAGCTGGAACATCGCTCGGTGCAGCTGTCCCTCAGCATGGTGCCAGGCGTCGCCTTCGACGCGCTCGAGACGTGGCTCCAGGAACAGCAGCGGGAGCATCCGCGCGCGCTCGTTCGCACGGTCGTCGCGTCGCGGCTTCCGGCCGCTGTCGCCGACACCTGGGTCGAGGCCGTGGGTGTGGATGCGGCGACCACGATGGCGCATCTCGCGCGCGACGATCGGCGCCGTCTCGCCGCGGCGCTGCTCCAGACGCCGCTGGCGGTCCGGGACAGCCGCGGCTACAACTACGCGGAGGTCACCGCGGGCGGCATCCCGCTGTCGGAAGTCGATCCCGCCACGATGGAATCGCGGCCCTGCCCGGGGCTGTATCTGATCGGCGAGATGCTCGACGTCGACGGCCGGATTGGCGGCTTCAATTTCCAGTGGGCGTGGTCGTCGGCGTGGGTCGCCGCGCAGGCTATCGCGAGAACGCTGCGAGCGTGATCGGCGGCACGTATTCGCGCACCAGCTGCCGGTTCCACCAGCGTCCCGTCTGCCGCCGCTCGTCGGCCGTCGTGAACCAGTACCGGTAGTACCTCGCGCGCAGGAATCGCGGCGCGCGGTCGGGAAACGGGTTCGTCTTCAGCAGCGCCAGCGTCGCGGCATCGCCGCTCAGCAGCTGCCGCAGCAGCGCGATGAACCATTCGTCCTGCGGCTGCGGCGAGAACGCCTCGAACCACATCAGCCAGTCGAGCCGGAGATGATACGGCGCAATCTGAGGGCCGCGCCGCGACGGGTCGCCGGGCTTGCCCTTGAATTCGTACTCCCGCCACGTGGTGTTCGGCGATACGGTTGCCTCGTCGGTCCCCTCGATGACGATCTCGTAGCGGGTCCTGGTGATCGTCCCGAACGCGCCGTAGGTGTTCACCAGGTGAAACGGCTCGAACGACGTGTTCATCACCTGCGTCGCCGACAGCATGTTCAGCGTCGGCGCGACGCTCAACAGGGCCACGACCGCGGCGAGCACGTAGATGGCGCCGCGGTGCACGAGGTCCGGGTCGTGCAGCGCCGGCGGCGAGACGGGCAGCCACGAGAGGAATCGATCGTCGAGTGCCGGGATGCAGAGCGCCGCCGTGATCCAATTGAGCCAGGACAGGTTCCCGCTGACGATCAGCACGCCCTGGAACCCCACGGTGACGAGCGCCGCGATGCCGGCAATGGGCTGCGGCGCGAAATAGGCGAACGGTACGATCAACTCGACGAAGTGGTTGATGGCGACGCCCGCCTTGTGCACGCCTTCGGGCATCCAGTGAAAGTACCAGCTCAAGGAGTTCGGGATCGGTTGCGTCTCGAAGTAGTAATTGAGGCACGTGAGGTCGCGCCAGCACGAATCGCCGCGGATCTTGATCAGCCCCGCGCCGAACATCACGCGGAAGAGCAGCCACCGGTACATCCACGCGAGCCAGATGCTCGGCGCCGTCGACCAGCCGCCCAGAAAGATCGCGAGGAAGCCGGCCTCGAGCAGCAGCGTCTCCCAGCCGAACCCGTAGAAGGTCTGGCCCACGTTGACGAATGACAGGTAGAGCACCCACAGCAGCGCCCAGACGATGGCGGAGACGGCCGTGCCACGCTGCTGGGGCCAGCCGGTGAGCGCGAGCACGGCGAGGCCGACGCCCAGCCACGCGCCGACGCGAAACGCGGTGTCCGTGGGGGACAGGAAGAAGAGGCTGGGGGACGAGCGGAACGGAACCACCTGCGTGAAGCGCGAGACGGGCAGCAGGCCGCGCTCACCAAGCAGCGGCACGAACTGGTTGACCGCGACGGCAAAGCCCACGAGGTACATCGCCGCGAGCGCGCGCTCGAACAGGAAGCGCGAGTACCAGTAGCTCACTTGACGCAATATAGATCGATGGCGCAACCGGACGCGATCGTGATCGGCTCGGGACCGAACGGTCTCGCCGCCGCGATCGCGCTCGCACAAGCGGGATGGAAGGTGACGGTCTTCGAGGCGGAGCGCACCATCGGCGGCGGCGCGAGGTCCGCCGAGCTGACGCTACCGGGCTTCGTCCACGACGTCTGTTCGGCGGTGCACGCCACCGCCGTCGCGTCGCCGTTCCTCCGGACGCTTCCGCTGTCGAAGTACGGCGTCGAATGGATCGAGCCACCCGCCATGCTGGCCCATCCGTTCGACGACGGCACCGCGGCGATCATCGAGCGATCGGTCGATCGCACGGCCGCCGGCCTGGGCCGCGATCGCGGGAGCTATGCGAGCCTTTTCGGCGGCCTCGTGCGCGCGTGGCCGCGGCTCGAATCATCGGTGCTGGGACCGCTTCGCTGGCCGCGCCATCCGTTCGCGGTGGCCGCGTTCGGGTTGCGCGCGCTTCGTTCCGCGAACGCGTTCGCCAGGAGCACGTTCGCGGAGGAGCGCACGCGCGCGCTCTTTGGCGGCATCGCCGCCCACGGGCTGCTGCCGCTCGACCGGCCGCCGACCGCCGGCTTCGGGCTCGTGCTCGGCGCGATGGCACATATCGTCGGCTGGGTGATTCCGCGGGGCGGCGCACAGAAGCTGACCGACGCGCTCGTCGCGCACCTGCGCGCCCTGGGTGGCGAGGTCGTCGCGGACCGCCGCGTGACGTCGCTCGACGAGCTGCCGCCGGCCAGGGCCGTGCTCTGCGACCTGTCGCCGCGGCCGTTTCTTCGAATCGCCGGCTCGCGCCTGCCCGTGGCGTACCGCCGCAGCCTCGAGCGATATCGGTACGGCATGGGGGTGTTCAAGGTGGACTGGGCGCTCGATGCGCCGATTCCCTGGGGCGCCGCCGCGTGCGCGCGGGCGTCGACCGTGCACATCTGCGGCACCATGGCGGAACTGAACCGCTCGGAGAACGACGCGTGGGCGGGCGTCGCCCCGGAGCGGCCGTTTGTCCTGCTCGTGCAGCCGTCGCTCTTCGATGCGTCACGCGCGCCGGCGGGCAAGCACACGGCGTGGGCGTACTGCCACGTCCCCGCCGGATCGAAGGTGGACATGCTGCCGCGCATCGAGGCGCAGATCGAACGCTTCGCGCCCGGCTTCCGCGACCGCATCCTGGCGCGCGCCGTCGCGTCGCCGGCCGACGTCGAAGCGCGCAACGCGAACTACGTCGGCGGCGACATCGGGTCTGGCGTCTGCGATCTGTCGCAGTTCTTCACGCGCCCGACGTGGCGCACGTATTCGACGCCGCTGCGAGGCCTCTACCTCTGCTCGGCCGCCACGCCTCCCGGCGTCGGCGTCCACGGCATGTGCGGATATTTCGCCGCGCAGAAGGCGCTGGCCGACGCCGATTCCGGCCGCTGATGATGCTGTCCGCTCTCTCGACCGATCTCTACGAGCTGACGATGATCGGCGGCTATTACGTCGCCGGACTCTCCGGCCGCGCGACCTTCGACCTGTTCGTCAGGCAGCTGCCGCCGACACGTACCTATCTCGTCGCGGCCGGTCTCGAGCAGGCGCTCGACTTTCTCGAGTCGCTGAGATTTACGGCCGACGACATCACGTTCCTGCGCACCGTTCCCGCGCTCGCGAAGCTGCGGCGCGCGTTCTTCGACGAGTACCTGCCCGCTCTCCGTTTCACCGGCGACGTGTGGGCGATGGAAGAAGGGACGCCCGTGTTCGCCCAGGAGCCGATCGTGCGGGTGACGGCGCCGGTCGCCGAGGGGCAGCTGGTCGAGACGGCGCTGATTTCGGAAATCATGTTTCCCACATCGGTCGCCAGCCGCGCTTCGCGCGT